>NZ_JAKFEF010000021.1:0-17795 GCF_036675785.1 Aromatoleum sp. | reverse complement strand
TTCGCCCTCGTGGTTCGCGCGCCGGCGCGTCTTCGCGCTGCCGTAGAGGAGCGAGTTCGACGTGACCATCTCGGACACGGCGACGCCGGCGCCGAGCTTCTTGCACAGCTGCCGGAACGGCCGATCGGTAACGCCGGCCATCGGGGCGACGAAAAGATTGTTGCGCAGGGAGAAGCCGGCGTACTGCATGGAGGAGTAGGGTGTTCGGGGAAGAGGCGGCATTTTACCCCATGCCGCGACGGGCGAGCAGCCGAATGCCCGGGGGACGCCGAATGCGTCACGGGCGGGCGTCCTCCGCGCGGCCGCGCCGCGGCTGCTCACGTTGCCACCGGCGAGGGCAGCGGCTCTGCGCGGGTCGTCCGGTTCCGGCCGTTTTCCTTCGACTGGTACAGCGCGCGGTCGGCCGCCTCGACGAGCTCGTCCGCCGACTCCACGACAATTTCGGGGAACGCGGCGACGCCGAGACTGATCGTGACTTTCAGCCCGTCGACTTCGCTGTCCTCGATGTCGGCGCGCAGCCGTTCCGCGACGCAGTACGCGCCTTCGAGCGTCGTGTTCGGCAGGATGCCGACGAATTCCTCGCCGCCGTAACGGCACGCCAGATCGTACTTGCGCAATGCGTCGCGGAAATTTCGCGCGACCGCCTGCAATACGCGGTCGCCCTGGTCGTGCCCGTAGGTGTCGTTGAATTTCTTGAAATGATCGATATCGAACATCACCACCGCAAGCGGATTGTGCGTGCGCATTGCGCGGTGATATTCGGTGTTCAGCGTCTCGTCGAGGTGTCTGCGGTTGTAGAGGGAGGTCAGGCCGTCGGTCGTCGACAGCCGGCGCAACTCCTCTTCGAGCCGCTTTTCTTCGGTAATGTCGCGCAGCAGCGCTGCGGAGCCCACGACGTGCGCGTCGGTGGCGAGGATCGTCGACGCGTAGACGTGGAAGGTGCGGCCCTTGTAAGTCGCGGTCGCCGGCCCTTCATGCGCTTCCTGGGCGAGCCACGTGCGCATCGAGTCCGGGTCGTCGATGAGATGCTCGAAACCTTCACCGATGATCTGGCTCGCAGACTTCTCGAGCAGCCGTTCGGCGGCCGGGTTGACCAGGACGACCTTGCCGCTGCCATCGGTGACGACGATGCCTTCACCCGCGCCATGGATGATCGTCGTCAGCTTGTCCTGTTCACGGCGGAGGCCGTCGTACGACGTCTTCAGTTCGGACGTCATCCGGTTGAAGCTGTTCGCCATGCGGCCGAGTTCGTCGCGGCTGTCGATCGGGACCTGGTGATCGAGGTCGCCGCCCGACACGCGGCCCATCGCCGCCATGACTTTCTCCAGGGGAGTGACGACGATGCGGCCGAGCATGTAGCCGGTGAGGAGCATCGTCGCCATCAGGCCAATCGCGAGGCCGCCGAGCGAGTACTGCCGCAGTTCGAGGATGTCGCGCTCGACCGGCGCGAGCGAAGTCGTGAGCTTGATGACGCCTCGCACCGCTTCGCCGCTGCCATGACAACGGCTGCACGACTCGATTGCCTTGATCGGTGCGAGAAAGGTCAGCGTACGGTTGCCGTTCGCGTCACGGTCGTAGACCGGAACGGCTTTGCCGCTTTGGATCGTCGCCTGTAGGTGCGGATCATCCCCGGCGAGGACCGGCACCTCCGTTTCGGTGTCGCGCGGCGCGAAGCTCTCCTCGCCACGCCGGCGATTAACGTTCTCGATCGTCTCGTTGTCGCGGAACGCCTCGTTCCCGTTCTTACGCAGGATGCGGAAGTCGATGACGTCGCTGACGCCCTTGAGGCGATCCGCATAGGATTCGGCGATGTCGGCAGAGCCGGCGAGCATGACGGCCTGCAGCCCCTGGGCGACGCTCTCGGTGAGCTTCTGCATCGTCCGCTCGTTCTGCTGCAGCACGGATTGTTCCTGGAAGTGCGTGTAGAACATCGCCATCGCGACGAGCACGGTCGTGATGGCGACACCGACTGCAAGCGTGATCTTGTACCGGATTCGCATGTGCTTGTTCATGAAGAAAACCGATATGCCGGGAAATCGGCGAGGCCAATCATATCCGGAAACAAAGTGTTACGGATTGCCGGCGAAAAGAGGGGCGTGATGCACTTCCCGACGAGGCGCGATGCGCGACGGCGTGGAGGGGGCGTCGAGACGGGTAGCGACAGGGCTGAACGTTGCAGATCGGGGACATGCCCCGCCGGACCCTTCGGTGTGGATCGGCGCGAGCCAGCGGCAGAATGTTTCCGTCAGGGCCAGGCGCGGGCGCCGAACATCATGCGCCGGGCGACGAAATGGCGGAGCGGCGAGACCGCGTCGAGCGCGAACAGCGCGGCGCCGCGCGCGCTGCGCAGCAACCCTTGGTCGTTGCTGAAGATCCGCGCCAGGGCGTCGGTGAAATGGATCGCGCCGAAGCGATCCAGGCGACGGCTGTCGCGGTACGCGGACAGCGTCGCGGCCGCGCCGGCATCGCCCGGGTGGTCCAGCAGCGTCTGCGCGAGCGCCCACACGTCGCGCAGTGCGAGGTTGAACCCCTGTCCGGCGACCGGATGCAGCGTCTGCGCGGCGTTGCCGAGCCACACCGTGCGCGGGCCGACCGGGTCGCGGCGGTAGCGCAGCAGCAGCGGATAGCGCAGACGGTCGGCGACGGTCGTCAGGTGCACGCGGTTGCCGAACCGCTGCTGCACGAGCTCGACATACGCGGCGTCGGGGAGCGCGAGCAGCTCGGTCGCACGCTGCGGCGGGACGACGTGGACCAGCGCGAAATGCGCCGCGTGCGGCAGCAGCGCGATCGGTCCTTCCGGCGTGAAGCGTTCGAACGCGACGTCACCGTGCCCGTCCGCGACGCCGAGCCGGGCGATCAGCGCGTGCTGCCGGTAGTCGTGCTCGACGACCTCCGGCTCCGCGCCTTTGAGCCCGCCCTCGGCGCAAGCGACGAGCTTCGCGGCGAGGCTGCCGTCGTGCGTCGCCGCGCCCCTGCCGGCAAGGCTCGCGCCGACTTGCCCGGCAGACGGATTCAGCGCTACGACCTCGGTTTCGTCGACCACCGGGATGCCGGCCCGCTCGACTGCGACCCGAAGCGCGCCTGCCAGCGCACCCGCCGGTGCGACGTAGCCGAGCGCATCGACACCGTAGTCCGTCGCGCGCAACAGCGTGCGGCCGAAGCCCCCCTGCTGCGAGACGTGGATCGTGCGGATCGCGGTCGCCGGGAGTTCGTCCCAGACGCCGAGCCGCTCGAGCGTCAGACGCGTGCCGTGCGCGAGCGCTAGGACGCGCGGGTCGGCGAGTACGGCGGCGCGCGGGCGGGCGTCGACGAGCACGATGTCGCGCCCGCTGTCCTTCAGCGCGAGCGCGAGCGCAAGGCCGACCGGGCCGGCGCCGACGATCAGCAGGTCATGCTGCGGCATTACGGCCCTCGCGCACGGCGGCTTCGCCGATGTGCGGGTCGCGCTCCTGCGCGTCGCGCATCACCGCTTCGATCTCCTCGACGGAGCGCGGCGCGGTGTCGGTGATGAATTCGCAGCCGCCGGCGCTGACGACGGCGTCGTCCTCGATGCGCACGCCGATGTTCCAGAACGCTTCGGGCACGTCCTCGGCCGCGCGGATGTAGCACCCCGGCTCGACGGTCAGCACCATGCCCGGTTCGAGGGTGCGCCACTCGCCGTCGCGCTTGTATTCTCCGGCGTCGTGGACGTCACGGCCGAGCCAGTGGCCGGTGCGATGCATATAGAAGCGCCGGTACAGTCCCTGCTCGATGACGGCGTCGAGGCTGCCGGCGAGGAGTTTCAGGTCGATCAGTCCGCCCGCGAGGACGCGGACCGCGGCGTCGTGCGGCTCGTTCCAGTTCGCGCCGGGGAAGATCGCGTCCTTCGCGGCCGATTGTGCGGCGAGCACGAGTTGGTATACGTCGCGCTGGGCGGCGCTGAAGCGACCGTTGACCGGAAAGCTGCGCGTGATGTCGGACGCGTAGCCGTCGAGCTCGCAGCCGGCGTCGATCAGCAGCAGCTCACCGTCGGCCAGCCGGCAGCCGTTGCCGATGTAATGCAGCACGCAGGCGTTCGCGCCGCTGGCGACGATCGACGGGTAGGCGGGCGACTGGCTGCCGGCGCGGCGGAACGCGTGCAGCAGCTCGGCCTCGATCTCGTACTCGAAGCGGCCCGGTCGCGTCGCCGCCATCGCGCGCCGGTGCGCGTCGCCGGAAATCGCGCCGGCGCGGCGCATCACCGCGAGTTCGGACTCGTCCTTGATCAGGCGCATCTCGTCGAGTTCGGCGCGCACGTCGCGGATTGAATGCGGCGGCACCGCGCCCGCCCGCGTGTTGGCGCGCACCGTGTTCAGCGCCCGCATTAGCCGCGCGTCCCAGTCGGCGTCGTAGCCGAGCCCGCACCACAGCGTCGGCCGGTTCGCGAGGAGGTCGGCGAAGCGGCCGTCGAAGTCGCCGATCGTCCAGGCCTCGTCGAAGCCGAAGCGCTCGCGCGCGGCGTCCGGCCCGAAGCGGTAACCGTCCCAGATCTCGCGCTCGTCATCCTTCGCGCGGCAGAACAAGATGCTCCTCGGGTTGTCGTCGGCGACCAGCACGACGACGGCTTCGGGTTCGCCGAAGCCGGAGAGGTAATGGAAGTAGCTGTCGAAGCGGAACGGGTAGTGGGTGTCGCGGTTGCGGGCGTATTCCGGCGCGGTCGGCAGCACGGCGATGCCGCCGCCGAGCGCGGCCATGCGCGCGAGCAGCCGTTCGCGGCGGGCGCGAAACGGCGCGAGGTCGAAAGCGGAGTTCTCTGCGGGCGTTTTCATCGGCGGGGTCCCGGCTGTTGTTTTCCGGGTTCGACAGGGGTCCGGCCCGCGCGTTCGGCGGGGGCGGCGCCGCTTGCCGAGCGCAGGCGCCGATCGAGTTCTGCAAGCCGGGCGGGCGTCCCGACGTCGAGCCAGTAACCCGTGTGGAGGACGCCGCCGACCTTGCCGGCGTCCATCGCGGTGCGCAGCAGCGGTGCGAGCGGCGCCTTCGCGCCGGGAGCGATCTCCGCGAAGAGCGATGGGTGATAGACGCCGAGGCCGGAGAACGTCAGCCGCGGCCCGCCGTCGCGCGCGAGCCGGCCTGCATCGAGGCGAAAGTCGCCGGCGGGGTGATGCGGCGGATTCGCGACCATCGCCAGCAGCGCTAGATCGCCGGCCGGCGCGAGCGACTCGCCTGTGTGACGCAGCGCCGCGACGTCGATGTCGCAGAACACGTCGCCGTTCACGACGAGGAACGGCGCGTCGCCGAGCAGCGGCAGCGCCTGGCGGATGCCGCCGGCGGTCTCGAGCGCGTCGGCTTCGGCCGAATAGCGGAGGTGCGCGCCGAACTGCCGGCCGTCGCCGAGCGCGGCTTCGATCATCGCGCCGAGGTGCGCGTGGTTGATGACGATCTCGTCGAAGCCGGCGTCGCGCAGCCGCTCAATGTGCCACACGATCAACGGCTTGCCGCCAGCCGCGAGCAGCGGTTTCGGACAGGCGTCGGTCAGCGGGCGCATCCGCTCGCCGCGCCCGGCGGCGAGGATCATCGCGCGCATCAGAACGTGTAGCCGACTTCGACGGGCTCCGGATCGAGCCGGTCGAGCAGCCGCAGCAGCGGCGTGAGGTCACGGTAGCGCTTGCACGCGCGCCGCAGGTAGTCCATCACCAGCGGCATGTCGGCGAGATAGTTGTCCTTGCCGTCCCGGTGGGCGAGGCGCGCGAAGATGCCGAGCACCTTGATGTGGCGCTGCACGCCCATCCATTCGTAGTCGCGGTGGAAATCCGAGAAGTCGGCGCGCACCGGCAGGCTGAGCTTGCGCGCGGCCTCCCAGTAGCGGGCAAGGAGGTCGAGCGTGAAATCCTCTTCCCAGTGGATGTAGGCGTCCTTGAAGAGCGACGCGAGGTCGTAGGTCAGCGGCCCGTAGACCGCGTCCTGGAAGTCGATGATGCCGGGATTGGCGCCGTCGGCGACGTGCATCAGGTTGCGCGAATGATAGTCGCGGTGCACGAAGACCTGCGGCTCGGCGAGGTTCACCGCGAGGATGCGGTCGAACACGTTGTCGAGCGTTTGCCGCTCGCGCTCGTCGAGCGTGACGCCCTTGTGGCGCGCGACGTACCACTCCGGGAACAGCATCAGCTCGCGCCGCAGGAGTTCGCGCGAATATTCCGGCAGCACGCCGGGCCGGCCCGCCTTCTGGATCGCGATCAGCGCGCCGAGCGCGTCGGCGTAGAGGTGTGCCGCGTTGTCGGGGTTCAGCGCGGCGAAGTAAGTCGTGCTGCCGAGGTCCGAGAGCAGCAGGAAGCCCTGCTCCGCGTCCTGCGCGAGCACGTCGGGCACGTGCGCGCCGGCGGCGCCAAAAAGTTCGGCGACTTTCAGCCACGGCCGAGTGTCCTCGTGCTCGGGCGGCGCGTCCATCACGATCCGCGTGCTGCCGTCCTCCGCGAGCCGTACGCGGAAATAGCGCCGGAAGCTCGCGTCGGCCGATGCGGGCGTCAGCTCGAAATGCTTTCCGGGCAACTGCGCAATCAGCCAGTCATTCAGTCGGGCGAGTCTTTGCACCGGGTTCTCCGCGAGGCTTCGTGTAAAATCCGCGAGTTTAACAAAGGCCGCGACCGTGCCGGGCACCGTCGGGCGAACAATATTCATGACAGGGGAAGACGTTTGCGCGAAACGGAATTGAGGACCCGGCTGCGACTGATTCCGCTGCTTATCTGCTGTCTTTCGGGCCCGTCCGTCGCGGCCGGATTGCCGCCGCTGGTGATTTCTCCGGACCTGATCAAGAGCCGTCCCCGCCCGAGCGTGGACGCGAAACCCCCGGGGCCGAGCGCGCCTGCACCGAGCGGCGAGCGTCCGACCGATCGCCCGCCGGCGCCCGGGCCCGCCCCGACCACGGGTGCCGCGCCCGCTCCCGCTCCGACTGAAGGGCCCGCACCGGTCACGCCGGATCGCGCCGCCCTCGCCCCCGGCGCGACCGACATCACCGCGGATCGCCTCTACGGGACGCGCGGCGTCGAGCTCGTCGCGGAGGGCAATGCCGAGCTGCGGCGCGATGACGTCGTGCTGTCCGGCGACCGCCTCGTCTATCGCGAAATCACCGACGAGGCGGAGGCGCACGGCAACGTCCGTCTCGAGCAGGGTACGACCGTGGTGTCTGGGCCGGACGCGCGACTCAAAATCGCGGAGCAGCTCGGCGAATTCGCGTCGCCGCAGTACAGCCTGTCGCGCCAGTCCGAGTCGACGACGCCCGGCGAAGTGCCGCGCGTGATCGCGGGCAGCGGGCACGCGGACACGATGTACTTCGAAGGCGAAAACCAGTACCGGCTGAACAACGCCACGTGGTCCACGTGCGAGCCCGACGACCCCGACTGGTACCTCAAGACGCGCGATTTGCAACTCGATTACGACCGCGAGGTCGGGACCGCTCGCGGCGCCTCGGTCATCTTCAAGGACACCCCGATCTTCTGGTGGCCGTGGGCCGAGTTTCCGCTCGTCGGGCAACGGCAATCCGGTTTCCTGATGCCGAGCTACGGCGCGTCCAACAAGGTCGGCGTCGACGTGTCGGTGCCGTACTACTGGAACATCGCGCCGAACTACGACATGACGATCGCGCCGCGCTTCATGGGACGGCGCGGCGTGCAGCTCGCGAACGAGTTCCGCTATCTCACGCCCGGGTATTCGGGCGAGCTCCAGGTCGAATGGATGCCGAAGGACCGGGTCACCGGGGAGGAGCGCGCGCTCGGCGCGCTGCAGCACCAGCAGGTGATCGCGCCGGGCCTCTTCGGCTCGATCGACCTCAATGCCGTGTCCGACGACGAGTACTTCGAGGACCTCAGCACGAACGTGTCGATGTCGTCGAAGGTGAACCTGTTGCGCGAGGGCCGGCTGACCTACGTGCCGAGTGATTGGTGGAGCGCGTCCGCGCTCGTGCAGAGCTACCAGACGCTCGTGACGGACGAGTTCGACCAGCCCCCCGTCGAACCCTATCGGCGCCTGCCGCAATTGCTGCTCAATGCGAACCGCGCGGACCTGGCGCTCGGCACGACCTTCGCGTTCCGCGGCGAGTACGTGCAGTTCGACCATCCGGACCGGCAGTTCAACACCGGCAGCCGGTTCACGCTCTACCCGCAGCTCGCGCTGCCGTTCGAGCGGCCCGCCTACTATGTGACGCCGAAGATCGGCGTGCATTACACGCAATACGACCTCGACCGTCCGCAGCACGAGGCCGGGCTGAGGGATTCGATCACCCGTTCGCTGCCGGTGTTCACGCTCGACGCCGGCCTGAACTTCGAGCGCGACACGACCTTCTTCGGCCAGGGCTACCTCCAGACGCTCGAGCCGCGGATCTACTACGTGAACGTGCCGCACGAGGACCAGAGCGACATCCCGGTTTTCGACTCCGCGCGCTACGACTTTGGCTTCGCGCAGATATTCTCCGAGAACCTGTATTCGGGCGGCGACCGCATCGCCGACGCGAACCAGATCACCGCCGCCGTGACGTCGCGCCTGCTCGATCCGCAGACTGGCGCCGAGCGGATGCGCGCGACGGTCGGGCAGCGTTATTACTTCAACGACCAGGAGGTCACGCTCCCGGGCGAGGTTCCGCGCACCGGGCGGCGCGCCGACACCCTCGCCGCGTTCAGCGGCCGCGTCACGCAGACGTCGTCGATCGAATCCGCGTGGCAGTACAACGCGAACGAGAGCTGGACCGAGCGCTTCAACTTCGGCGTCCGCTATCAGCCGGCTTACGCGAAGGCGCTGAACGTCCGCTACCGCTATTCCCGCCGCGACGTCGTCACCGGCGTCACCGCCGCCGGCTTCGAGGATGTCGACGTGTCCGGCCAGTGGCCGCTCGGGCGCAACTGGTACGGGGTCGCACGCGTGACCCGCTCGCTCAAGGAAAGCCGCGTCACCGAAACGATCGCCGGTCTCGAATACGACGGCGGTTGCTGGGCGTTCCGCACCGCGGTCCACCGCTTCGCGACGAACCCGGAGGACGTGACGCAGGCGATCTTCGTGCAGCTTGAACTCAATGGCCTCGCGAGCGTCGGATCGAGTCCGATCAACCTGCTCAAACGCAGCGTCCCGGGCTATGGCAAGATCAACGAGCCCGTCGGCAACCGCGTCTTCGGCGCCTACTGAACCGGCGATCGCCGCAACATTTCTTTCTGGAAACCATGAAACGAATTTCCCCGCGCGTCAGCCTCGTCCTTTCCGCCGGTCTGTGTTGCGCGACCCTGCCTTTCGTTGCGTCGGCGGCCGTGCCGGCGCGCTTGAAACTCGCCCAGTCCGTCCAGGCGCCGGCGGAACCGGCGCCCGCAGCGCCCGCAACATCGGCTCCGGCCGCGCTGGCGAAGCCCGTCGAAGTCGACCGCATCGTCGCGATCGTCAACGACGAGGTCATCACGACGCTCGAATTGCGCGAACGGGTGCAACAGGCGATCCATCAGCTCAACCGCCAAGGCACGCCGCTGCCCCCGGCCGAGGTGCTCGAAAAGCAGCTCCTCGAGCGCCTGGTCCTCGAGCGCGCGCAGATCCAGTTCGCGCGCGAGACTTCGCTGCAAGTCGACGACGCGACGCTCGAACGCGCGATTTCGCGCATCGCCGAGAACAACAAGCTTAGCCAGGCGGACCTGCGCGCGACGCTCGAGAAGGACGGCGTCAGTTGGGACCGCTTCCGCAACGAGATCCGCACCGAAATCCTGCTGACGCGGCTGCGCGAGCGCGAGGTGGACGGCCGCATCGTCGTCACCGACGCGGAAGTCGACAACTTTCTCGCAAACAATCCGGACGCGATGTCCGGCGAGGAATTCCTCGTCGCGCACATCCTGATGCGCGTCCCGGAAGGTGCGTCGCCGCAACAACTCGCACGCCTGTCAGCGCGCGCCGAGAACGTCGTCGCGCGGCTGCGGAGCGGCGACGACTTCGGTCGGCTCGCCGCGGCGAATTCCGATGCGCCCGACGCGATGAACGGCGGCCAGCTCGGCTGGCGCAGCCGCGACCGCCTGCCGGCGATGTTTGCCGACGCGGTCCGCAAGCTGCAGCCCGGCGAAGTATCGCCGCTGATGCGAAGCGCCGCAGGCCTGCACATCGTCAAGCTCGTCGACAAGCGCGGAGGCGGCCCCGGCGAGCCTCAGCAGCTCGAACAGACGCGCGCGCGCCACATCCTGATCCGCACGTCGGAGATCATCAGCGACAGCGAGGCCGAGAGCCGGCTCGTCGCGCTGCGCGAACGGATCGACAACGGCGCCGATTTCGGCGAACTCGCGAAGGCGAACTCGGCCGACATGTCGGCCGCGAAAGGCGGCGACCTCGGCTGGCTGAGCCCCGGCGACACGGTGCCGGAGTTCGAGCGCGCGATGATTGCGCTGGCGCCGGGCGAAGTGAGCCCCCCGGTGCGCTCGCCGTTCGGCTGGCACCTGATCAAGGTCGACGCGCGGCGCGTGCAGGACGTCTCCGAAGAGCGCAGGCGCACCGCCGCCCGCAACGCGCTGCGCGAGCGCAAGGCCGATGAGGCGTACGAGGACTGGCTGCGTCAGCTGCGCGACCGCACCTACGTCGAATACCGCGTGGAGAAGGAGTAAGCGCGTGCGCGCCCGTCCGGTCCTCGCGATCACGAGCGGCGAACCGGCCGGCGTCGGGCCGGAACTCTGCGCGCAGCTCGCGTCGCGCGCGTCGCGCGCACGGCTCGTGGTGCTCGGAGACATCGGGCTGATGCGCGAACGCGCGGCCGGTGTCGCGGAGGTGCGCGCGTTCAAGCGCAGCGCGCCGGCGCCGGCGGGCGTCGTCGAAGTCCTGCACGTCCCGCTGGCCGCGCCCGCGGTGCCCGGCCGGCTCGACGTTGCGAACGCGCGTTACGTGCTCGCGCTGCTCGACCGCGCGCTCGACGGCTGCCGCGGCGGCGAGTTCGCGGGCGTCGTCACCGCGCCGGTGCACAAGGGCGTGATCAACGACGGCGGCGTCCCGTTCAGCGGCCATACCGAATATTTTGCCGAACGCACCGGCACGCCGCGCGTCGTCATGATGCTCGTCGGCGGCGGCCTGCGCGTCGCGCTCGCGACGACGCACCTGCCGCTCGCCGCGGTACCCGCTGCGATCACGCGCGAACTGCTCGAGGACACGCTGCGTATCCTGCATGCGGACCTCGTCGGACGCTTCGGGCTCGCCGCGCCGCGCATCCTCGTCGCCGGGCTGAACCCGCACGCCGGCGAAGGCGGACACATGGGGCGGGAGGAAATTGACGTCATCGTTCCGGTGCTCGACAAGCTGCGATCCGCGGGGATGCAGCTCGTCGGCCCGCTGCCTGCCGATACCCTGTTCGTGCCGCACACGCTCGCGCAAGGGGATGCGGTGCTCGCGATGTACCACGACCAGGGCCTGCCGGTGCTGAAACATGTGAGCTTTGGCGGCGGCGTCAACGTCACGCTCGGACTGCCGGTCATCCGCACGTCGGTCGACCACGGCACCGCGCTCGATCTCGCCGGCACCGGCCGCGCCGACCCGGGCAGCCTGTTCGCGGCGGTCGATCTCGCGACCGGCATGGCCGAGGCGGCTTCCTGAAGCCACGCGCGAACGCATCGCGCCGGCGCCGCGGCGCTCCGCCCGTAACGAACAACCAGAGCCCTTCATGAGCGAACATCGCGCGCGCAAGCGCTTCGGTCAGAATTTCCTGTCCGATCCCAACATCATCCGCAAGATCATCGACGCGATCCGCCCGGTCGCGGGCGAGACCGTCGTCGAGATCGGCCCGGGCCTCGGCGCGATGACCGACCCGCTCGTCGAGCGCCTCGGGCACCTGCACGTCGTCGAGATCGATCGCGACCTGATCGCCCGCCTGCGCGAGCGCTACTCGCCGGAACGGCTGACGATCCACGAGGGCGACGCGCTGAAGTTCGACTTCGGCACGCTCGGCGCGCCGCTGCGGGTCGTCGGCAACCTGCCGTACAACATCTCGACGCCGCTGCTGTTCCACCTCGCCGGATTCGCGGCGCAAGTCTGCGACATGACGTTCATGCTGCAGAAGGAAGTCGTGATGCGCATGGTCGCCGAGCCGGGCACCGAGGATTACGGCCGGCTTTCGGTGATGTTGCAGTACCGCTTCCGGATGGGCCGGCTATTCGACGTGCCGCCCGGCGCGTTCCGTCCCGCGCCGAAGGTCACGTCGAGCATCGTGCGCATGGTGCCGCTGCCGCCCGCGGCCCTGACCGCGAAGGACGAGGCGCTGCTCGAACGCATCGTCGCCGCGGCGTTCGGCCAGCGGCGCAAGACGCTGCGCAATACGCTGCGCGAGCATCTCGACGAGGCGGATTTCGTCGCGCTCGGGCTCGATCCGGGCTTGCGCGGCGAACGGCTGACGGTCGCCGACTACGTCGCGATCGCGAACCACGTCGCGGCGAAGCGATCCGCGGCTGGCGGAGAGTAAGGCGCCGACCGGCGAGCGCGGCGCCGGCGCGGCGAAAGACGTTCGATTCCCGCTCGCCGCTTGCGGCGACGGGCGCGATGCGTCAGGCCTTCTTCAGCGGGCAGGTCTTCAGCCCGAAGATCGAATAGGCCGGGCACCAGCCGAGGAGCCCGGTCGCGAGCGGGACGACGCCGAACCAGGTCCACGGCGCGCCGATGCCGAGAGTCGCGAGGATCAGCAATGCAATTCCGGCGACGATGCGAAGCACTTTGTCGATGCCGCCAACGTTCGATGTCATGATTTTCTCCGTCCATGAGTGAGTACGGACGGATTTCACCACTCGGGGCGGGCGGCGTCTGTAACCCCGGTTACACAGGGCGGAGCGCTAGCTGTCGTGGCTTCCGCTCGCGACCCTTCGCAGCCCCGCGGGATCGAGGATTTCGATCTGTTCGCGCGACGGTTTGACGAGCCCCTGCGCCGCGAACCCCTTTAGTAGGCGGCTGACGAATTCGCGCACGCTGCCGAGTTCATCGGCGAGCTGCTGATGCGTGACATGGAGGATGCGCCCCTTGCCGAGCAGCAGCGCCGCGAGCCGCTGGTCGAGGCGGTGGAACGCGACCTCCTCGACGAGCTGCATCAGGTTGGCGATACGATCGGCGAAGAGATGGAACACGAAATCCCGGAACGCGGGCTCGGCGAGCAGCGCATCGAACTCGTCCTTCGGCAACAGCATCAGCACGGTGTCGGCTTCCGCGATGCCGCGCGCGTTGTAGGGTTCACGCCCCAGCAGGCATGACGACGAGATGATGCAGGTTTCGCCCGCGGCGACGCGGTACAGCGGCAGCTCGCGCCCGTTCGGCGCGGACTTGACGACGCGCACCGAACCTTCGATGACGAACGGGAAGCCTTCGCAGCCCTGGTGGTCGTCGAAAAGCAGGCCGCCCGCGGGCACGCGCGCCCAATGCCCGGTTTCGAGCAGGCGCTGCTGCGCGGAGCGAGGCAGCGCGCCCATCACCGGGTAGCGTTCCGCGAGGCGTGCGAGCGCCTGTTCCTGCCGGTTCATAGCGGATCTTCCGCGGCCGCCCGCAGGCACTGAAGGTCGAGTTCGACCATCACCGGCGCGTGGTCGGACGGCCGTTCGAGCTTGCGCGGCGCCTTGTCGATCGAGCACGCGAAGCACGCGTCGCGCAGCGCGGGCGACACGAGGATGTGGTCGATGCGCAGGCCGAAGTTGCGACGGAACGCGCCCATGCGGTAATCCCACCACGAGTAGCTTCCTTCGTCCTGCGGGAACAGCCGGAACGCGTCGCACAGGCCGAGCGCGGTCAGCGCCGCGAACGCCGCCCGTTCCGGAGGCGACACGTGGATGTCGTCCGCCCATTGCGGATGGGCGTCGCGGTCTTCGGGCGCGATGTTGAAGTCGCCGGTCAGCACGAGTTTCTCGTGTGCGCTCAGCTCCGTCCGCAGCCACTCGGTCAGCGCCGCGAGCCAGCGCAGCTTGTATTCGAACTTCTCGGAGCCGACGGCCTGGCCGTTCGGAAAGTAGGCGCAGACGATCCGTACGCCATCCACGGTCGCCGCGAGGACGCGCTTCTGCTCGTCGTCGAACCCGGGAATGCCGACGTTGATGTCGCGCGGCGCGCTGCGACTCAGGATTGCGACGCCGTTGTAAGTCTTCTGTCCGCTGTACGCGCAGCGGTATCCGGCCGCTTCGAGGTCGGTGACGGGAAAGCCCTTGTCCTCCATCTTGAGTTCCTGCAGGCACAGTACAGCGGGCCGGTTCGTCGCGAGCCAGTCGAGGACGTGCGGCAGCCGGACTTTCAGGGAGTTGACGTTCCAGGTCGCAATTTTCATTTCGGCGAGGCTCGAGAAGTTGTCGGTAATTTTTACAGTGTCGGCGCGTCGTTCGAGCTACGCTGGGGGGCGGGGCGGAAATCCCCGGTATTGCCCGCTTTATCGCATCGTGGCACGGAACTGGCTTCTGGACCGGGGCACGGCCCCCAGGCGGCGATCGCCGAATAATGACGGAGGACAACATGGCGCACGCTGGACTCGACATGCGCGTGGATTGGCTCATGCGCCAGTACGTCGGCGAGATCATCGAGTATCTCGCCCGGGGCGGTGATCACGCGAACGCCAAGATGAACATGATCGAACGCGGAGTTCCGGCCCCTGTCCAGGACCGGGTGCTCCAGGGCAAGGCCACCTTCCTTTAGGCAGGCATTCCCCGCAGCGGGCCCCCCGCTGCCGGACACGACTCAGGCGCTCACCATCCCGTTGTGGCGCAGTAGCGCATCGACGCGTGGCTCGCGGCCGCGGAAGGCCTTGAAGGATTCGATCGCCGGCCGACTGCCGCCGACGGCGAGGATCTCCCGCCAGAACCGTTCCCCCGTGTCCCGATCCAGCAGCGATCCCTTGCCGTCGCCGGCTTCCTCGAAGGCCTCGAACGCGTCGGCCGACAGCACCTCCGCCCACTTGTAGCTGTAATAGCCCGCCGCGTAGCCGCCGGCGAAGATATGCGAGAAGCTGTGCGGAAAGCGATGCCAAGCGGGCGGAACGATCACCGCGACTTCGCTCCGCACCTCGTCGAGCAGCGCCATCACGCGCTCGGTCCGCACCGGTCCGGCGGCGGCATCGACGTCGCTGTGCAGGCGCAGGTCGAACAGCGAGAACTCGAGCTGGCGCACCATCTGCATCCCGCTTTGGAAGTTCTTCGCCGCGATCATCTTGTCGAAAAGTTCGCGCGGCAGCGGCGCGCCGGTATCGACGTGCGACGTCATTCCGGACAGCACGTCCCACTCCCAGCAGAAGTTCTCCATGAACTGGCTCGGCAGCTCCACCGCATCCCACTCGACGCCGTGGATGCCCGACACCGCGAGGTCGTCGACGCGCGTCAGGAGGTGGTGCAGGCCGTGACCGCATTCGTGGAACAGTGTCAGCACGTCGTCGTGCGTGAAGGTCGCCGGCTTGCCGCCGACCGGACCGGGGAAGTTGCAGACGAGGTAGGCGATCGGCGTCTGCGTGCCCCGCGGGCCGACCGCGCGGCTCCTCGCCGAGTCCATCCACGCGCCGCCGCGCTTGGTTTCGCGCGCGTGGAGGTCGAGGTAGAAGTGGCCGACGGTCGCGCCGCCCTTGTCGATGCGGAAGAAGCGCGTGCTCGGGTCCCACGTCGGCGCCTCGTCCGTGACGATGTCGACGTCGTACAGCGCGCGGATCACGCCGAAGAGACCTTCGAGCACTTTCGGTTCCGGGAAGTACTGTTTCACCTCCTGGTCCGAGAACGCATAGCGCGCCTCGCGCAGCTTCTCCGACGCGTAGCCGACGTCCCACGGTTCCAGCGGTTCGATTCCGATCTCGCTGTGCGCGAATTCCCGCAGCTCGGCGAGGTCGCGTTCGGCAAACGGCTTCGCCTTGCGTGCGAGTTCGCGCAGGAAGTCGAGCACTTCGTCGGTCGATTGCGCCATCTTCGCGACGAGCGAGACTTCGGCGAAGTTTTCGTAGCCGAGCATCTTCGCCTCTTCGGCGCGCAGCGCGAGGATGCGCCCGATCAGCGGGCCGTTGTCGAGCTCGGGCTTGCCCTGCTCGGACGCGCGCGTCGCGTACGCGCGATACATGCGCGCACGCAGCTCGCGGTTGTCGGCGTACTGCATCACCGGCAGATAGGCCGGCATCTGCAGCGTGAACTTCCAGCCCGGCCGGCCGTCGCGCTCGGCGGCGGCGCGCGCGGCGGCGAGCGCGTCGTCGGGCAACCCGGCGAGAGCGGCCTCGTCCTCGATCCACTCCGCATGCGCGTTGGTCGCGTCGAGCAGGTTTTCGGAGAACTTCGCCGCGAGCGCGGATTGCTCTTCCTGGATCTCCTTGAAGCGCGGCTTGTCGGCCTCGGGCAGCTCGGCGCCCGACAGGCGGAAGTCGCGCAATTCGTGGTCGATGATGCGCCGGCGCGCGGCCGTCAGGGTGTCGTATTCGGCGCTGGCGTGCAGTTGCCGGTACTTTTCGTACAGCTCGAGGTTCTGGCCGACTTCGGCGTAGAAGCTCGACACTTCGGGGAGCATCGCGTTGTAGGCTTCGCGCCACTCGGGCACGTCCATGACGCTGTGCATGTGCCCGACGATGCCCCATGCACGGCCGAGCCGTTCGCCTTCCTCGGTCATCGGCGTCACGAAGTTCGCCCATGTCGGCGGTGCCGGGTCGGCGACGAGCTCGTCGATCAGCTTGCGGTTTTCGTCGATGAGCTCGCGGATCGCCGGGGCGACGTGCTCCGGACGGATGTCGTCGAAGCGGGGGAAGGTCGAAAAATCGAGCAGGGGATTGGACATTCTCGTTCTCTTGTTCCTGTGGGAAGGGGCAGCGGGGCAAGCCCGAAGACGATCCCGATTCTAACCGCGTGCTGCGGCAGCGCGGCGGTCAGTCGGGCGGCATTATTCGATGAGGTCCTTGTACGCATGCCAGCTCGCGTGGCCGACGAGCGGCAGCAGGACGATCATGCCGGCGAGCGTCGCGAAGCCGATCGCGATCAGCGCGACGACGAGCGCCGCCCAGACGGTCATCGCGCCGGGATTCGCGGTGACCGCGCGCATGCTTGTCGCCATCGCCGTCACGACGTCGATGTCCCGGTCCATCAGGATCGGCACCGACACGACCGACAGCGAGAACACGATCGCGGCGATCACGCCGCCGACCAGGAGATAGGAGGCGATGAACACCGGGTATTGCCCGGAAAGCAGCACTTCCTGCACGAAGCCGCCCGCGCTGGCGGCATCGTGGACGTCGAACGCCGAGAACAGGATCGCCGACAGGCGCTCCCACCCGAGCAGCACGAAGGCGAGGAACGCGCCGAAGTACAGCAGGTGGACGCTGTGCTCGCGGAAACCCCGCAGCGATTTGCCGAAAGTGATGGTGTTGCCGTCCTCCCGCCGCCGCGAAATTTCGTACAGGCCGGCCGCCGCGAGCGGTCCGACGAGGAGAAAGCCCGAGATCGCCGCGCCGAACAGGTAGGGGAACCCGCTCGTGTATGCCAAGATGAAATAGCCGATGCCGCTGAACAGCAGCCCGTAGCTCACGCTCGCCGCGAGGTTCTCGCGCATGTCGGCCCAGCCCCGACCCAGCCAACGGAACGGGTCGCCGGTGTCGACCGCGCGCACATGGGGCTGATCGGAATGCCGGTCAAGCGTGCCGTAAGGCTTGTCCATGTCGGCCTCCTTCTGGGCGGGGAAGTGCCGTCGCGACCCGCGGGTGCGGATCACGGACCCGAAATCGTCGGCGCTGGTTAGAGGAACGACAACCGCGGAAGTTCGGCCGCCGGCAGGCGCCGGTGAGGAGAGGTTAAGGGACTGTTATCTGGGCGCAACGGGGTGGTCGCGGGCGGGCCGCCCCGGGGACAGCGGCCCGCCGCTGGGCACGCGTCCGCGTG
>NZ_JAKFEF010000048.1:0-3739 GCF_036675785.1 Aromatoleum sp. | reverse complement strand
CAGCTGGAGGTCCGCGACGAGGCTCGTCGACAGGTGCACCGCGCCGATCTGCGTGCGGTCCCCGAACTTCAGAACCGTGGCGATCAGGCTGACGACGATCGCGGCGAAGAGCTCATAGATATCGTGGTGGGCGGGGTTGTCGATGTCGCCGACGAAAAAGCCGAAGTTCAGCGTGGCAGCCAGGACGATGAAGAAGCCGAAAATGACTTTTTCGAGGTTCATGCGGTTCCCGTTGTCGCAATCGGTGTGATGGTCGAGCCGCGATTATATGCGTCCATCACGTTGGGGCACCCCTCCCGTCCTCACTCGGCGATATCTCCGTCGACATACATCCAGCGCCCGTCCGTCAGCTTGAACCGGCTCGTCTCGTGCAGCCGGTGCGCCCGCCCGCCGATGCGGTAACGGGCGACGAACTCCACGATCGCGGTATCGAGCCCGGTCTGCACGAATTGCCGAACCTGCAGCCCGATCCATTTCGGCGCCTGCTCGGCCGTGAAGTCGAGGGACTGCGGCCGCCGGGACGGTTCCCAGGTGGCGAGCAGATACGACTCGTCGCGCAGCGTGTACGCGGTGTAGCGGCTGCGCATCAGCGCTTCCGCGGTCTCGGGCAGCATCTCGCCCGAGATCAGCGGCGCGCAGCAGTCCTCGAAGGGCTTTCCCGACTGGCACGGACAGGGTGAGGCGTTGGCGATAGACGACATTCGTTATTCCGGCCGCCCCAGGATCTCCCGCAGCACGTAGGGGAGGATGCCGCCGTGACGGTAGTAATCGACTTCGATCGGCGTGTCGATGCGGCAGAGCACCGGGACTTCCAGCGTTTCACCTCCCGCACGTTGGATGACGAGAGTGAGATCCTGCTGCGGCCTGAGATCGGCGCCCACGCCCCGGATATCGAATCGCTCCGAGCCGTCGATGCCGAGCGCCTGCCACGAGTCATCGCCCTTGAACTGCAGCGGCAGCACGCCCATCCCGACGAGGTTGGAGCGGTGGATGCGCTCGAAGCTTCGCGCGACGACCGCGCGCGCGCCGAGCAGTTGCGTTCCCTTCGCCGCCCAGTCGCGGCTCGATCCGGTGCCGTATTCCTCGCCGGCCAGGACGATCGTCGGCGTGCCGCTCGAGATGTACCGCATCGCGGCGTCGTAGACCGTGGTCTGCTGGCCCTCGAACAAGGTGTAGCCGCCCTCGACGCGCGAACCGTCTTCGCGCGCGGGCAGCATCATGTTCTTCACCCGCACGTTCGCGAACGTTCCGCGGACCATCACGTCGTGGTTGCCGCGGCGCGAGCCGTAGGAGTTGAAATCCGGGCGGTTGACGCCTTTCGACATCAGCCACTGGCCGGCCGGCGTCGTTTCCCGGAACGAGCCCGCCGGCGAAATGTGGTCGGTCGTCACGGAGTCGCCGAGGATCAGCAGCGGTTTCGCGCCGACGATGTCGCCGATCGCGCCGGTGTCCATCGTGAAGCCATCGAAGAACGGCGGGCGCGCGATGTACGTCGATTCCGGCCACTCGTAGACCTGTCCGGCCGTCGCCGGAATCTCGTTCCAGAGGTCGTGACCTTTCGTGAAGTCGGCATACAGGCGCTCGAACGTTGCCGGGTCCATCGCGAACGGCATGATCGCGGCGATTTCGTCGGAGGTCGGCCAGATGTCCTTCAGGTACACGTGGTGGCCGTCGCTGCCCATGCCGAGCGGGTTTTCGGTGAGATCGACGTTCGCGCGGCCGGCGATCGCGAAGGCGACGACGAGCGGCGGCGACGCGAGGAAGTTGGCGCGGATGTTCGGGTGGATCCGCGCCTCGAAGTTGCGGTTGCCGGACAGGACCGCAGCCGCGATGACGTCGTTTTCGTTGATCGCCTCGTTCAGTTCCGGCGCGAGATCCCCCGCGTTGCCGATGCAGGTCGTGCAGCCGTAACCGGCGAGCGCGAAGCCGAGTTGTGCGAGCGGTTCGAGCAGCCCGGCCTTCTGCAGATACTCGGTGACGACGCGCGACCCGGGCGCGAGCGAGGTCTTCACGTGCGGCTTCACGGTCAGCCCTTTCTCCACCGCCTTCTTCGCGAGCAGACCTGCAGCGATCAGCACGGCGGGGTTGCTGGTGTTCGTGCACGAGGTGATCGCGGCGATGAGGATGTCGCCGTGGCCGAGGTCCACGCCGGGCAGCTTAGTCGGGAAGCGCGTGCCGAGCGCCGCTTCCGGCTGGCCGAAGCCGTTTTCGGAAACCGGCCGCGAAAACAGCCGGTCGAAGACGTCTTCCATGTCGGTGAGCGGGATACGGTCCTGCGGACGCTTCGGCCCTGCGAGCGACGGCACGATCGATGCGAGGTCGAGCGTCAGCGTCTGCGAATAGTCGATTTCGCCGGCGCGCGGAATGCCGAACATCCGCTGTTCGCGGAAGTAGGCTTCGAACAGCTCGCATTCGGCCTCGCTGCGGCCGGTGCCCCGCATGTAGGCGACGGTCTTCTCATCGACCGGGAAGAAGCCCATCGTCGCGCCATACTCCGGCGCCATGTTCGCAATCGTCGCGCGATCCGTCACGGTGAGGCTCGCCGTCCCTTCCCCGAAGAATTCGACGAACTTGCCGACGACTTTCGCCGCCCGCAGCATCTCGGTGACCGTGAGCACGAGGTCCGTCGCGGTCACGCCTTCGGTCAGGCGGCCCTTGAGCTCGACCCCGACGACATCGGGCGTCAGGAGGTACACCGGCTGCCCGAGCATCCCCGCTTCCGCCTCAATGCCGCCGACGCCCCAGCCGACGACGCCGACCCCGTTGATCATCGTCGTATGCGAGTCCGTGCCGACGAGCGTGTCGGGGTAATAGAGCGCTTGGCCGTCCGTTCCGTGGCTGCGCACGCCGCGGAACAGGTATTCGAGGTTCACCTGGTGGACGATCCCGATCCCCGGCGGTACGACGCCGAACGTGTCGAACGCCTGCATGCCCCATTTCATAAACTGGTAGCGCTCGCGGTTGCGCTGGAACTCGAGCTCCATGTTCTGGCGCAGCGCGGTCGGTGTGCCGTAGTAATCGACCTGCACCGAGTGATCGACGACGAGATCGACCGGCACGAGCGGCTCGATCAGTTTCGGGTTCTTTCCCATGTCTGCTGCGACGTTGCGCATCGCCGCGAGATCGCACAGTAGCGGCACGCCGGTAAAGTCCTGCAGCACGACGCGCGCGACGACGAACGGAATTTCTTCGGTCCGCGCGCCATTCGGTGCCCATGCCGCGAGCTGGCGGACGTGCTCCTCGGTGACCTTCTTGCCGTCGCAGTGCCGCAGCACGGCTTCGAGCACGATGCGGATCGATATGGGCAAACGCGAGGTTTTTCCCACCCCGGCGGCTTCGAGCGCCGGCAGCGAGTAGAAGCGCCCTACGCGTCCGGACGGGGTCGAGAACGATCCCAGCGTGTCGAACAGATTGTGGAGCATGGTCGGTCTCCCGTTGGAGTGGTGTTCAGAAGTCGCGGATGGAAGCCGCGGTCATGATCGATAGTTGGAACGCCACGCCGCGACCTGCGTTCCCGCCAGTTCCACTGCCCGGTTTAGTTGACGCCCCGGCGCAAAGCAATGACCGGCGATCGCCGGGAGCCGGCGTCGAGGAGTAGAATCCCGCCGCTGCAACCGAGCTGATTGTTGCATTGCACCTCAAGTCTTATAAAAGACATATAATTCGCGAGTCGTCCGGGCGACCCCCGGACACCTGTCACCGTCACGATAAGGAATGCACCGTGCTTGAAGCCTACCGC
>NZ_JAKFEF010000001.1:0-74501 GCF_036675785.1 Aromatoleum sp. | reverse complement strand
GAGGTTCGCGCCGACCGCGCGCATGCTCGTCGCCATCGCGGACACGACGTCGATGTCCCGGTCCATCAGGATCGGCACCGACACGACCGACAGCGCGAACACGATCGCGGCGATCACACCGCCGACGACGACATAGGAGGTGATGAACACCGGGTATTGCCCGGAGAGCAGCACTTCCTGGACGAAACCGCCGGCGCTCGCGACGTTGTGGACATCGAACGCCGAGAACAGGATTGCCGACAGGCGTTCCCAGCCGAGCAGCACGAAGGCGAGGAAGGCGCCGAAGAACAGCAGGTGGGCGCTGTGGTCGCGGAAGCCTCGCAGCGATTCGCCGAAGCTGACGCTGTCCCCGTCCTCCTGCCTTCGCGAGATTTCGTACAGGCCGGCCGCCGCGAGCGGGCCGACAAGGAGAAAGCCCGAGATCGCCGCGCTGAACAGGTACGGAATCCCGTTCGTATACGCGAGGATGAAATAGCCGATACCGCTGAACAGCAAGCCGTAGCTCACGCTCGCCGGGAGGTTCCTCCGCATGTCCTCCCACCCCCGCTGCAGCCAGCGGAACGGATCGCCGATGTCGATCGGACGCACGTGGGGGTGTTCGGAATGCCGGTCGAGCGTGCCGTAGGGCTTGTCCATGTCGGCCTCCTTCTGAGCGGGAAGTTCCATTGCGACCCGCGGGTGCGGATGACGGACCCGAAATCGTCGGCGCTGGTTAGAGGAACGGCAATCACGGAAGTTCGGGCTGGCGTCGGGGTCGCAGAGAAGCGGACGAGCGACCGTGTCCGGCGGCGCAAGGGCTGCAGCTGCAACACCTGCACCCTCGCGGAGGCACCGCAGCAAGCCTGGAGGGGCTGCTCCCGTCCGCAACGCTTACGCATTTGCCACAACGGGCGCAGGTGGACGGCGGACGGGAAACGCTCTGGCCTCGCCGTCGATGTATGCGCCTGTCAGCGCGCTTCGCGTGCGAACGGCGCGATCGGTGGAGGTTGCCAGACGTTGCGGCAGCGGGTCTCGCGGACGAACAGGCTGGCGACCATGCCGGTGAAGGCCACCGCCGCGAGCAGCGCGAGGCCGAGCCGGAAGGTGTCGACCGAGTACCGCCGGACGCCATCGACGAGCACGCCGTCCCAGCCGAGGTCGAGCGTCGCCCCGACCGCGGGTTGCAGCAACGCGCCGGCGAGGAAGCCGCCCATATTCGTGACGCTGGTGCTCATGCCGGACAGATGCGGCGGATTGACTTCCTTCGCGCAGGCCCAGGTCAGCGCGAAGCCCGCGGTCGCGAGGCCCATCAGGGCGAAGAGTCCGTAACTGACGCCGACCGGCATGCGCACCGCGGCGAGCCAGACCAGCCATAGCGTGCAATAGACGACGCCGGCGCCGGTCAGCACCGGCTTGCGCCGCGCGAGGCGATCCGACAGCGAGCCCATCGCGAGGCAGCCGACCGCGAAGCCGGCGAAATACAGCGACAGGTGGTTCGCGGCGACGACGCGGCTCATCTCGTGAACCTGCACGAGGTAGGGCGTCGCCCACAGCCCCGCGAACGCGAAGAAGCTGCCGCCGATGCCGAAGTTCACGATCACCGCCGGCCAGGTTTCGCGATTCTTCAGCACCCCGAGGAGTCCCGACAGGATCACCGTCCGGTCGACCGTCGTTTTCGTGCCGCTGCCATCGCGGATGAACAGCCAGCAGGCCACGCCGAGCAGCGCCGAAAGCGCGGCCGCGCCGACGAACACGCCGCGCCACGACGTGACTTCGACGATCATCGCGAGCGGCGTTCCCGCAAGTACGGAGCCGAGGTTGCCGACGAGCATCGACAGCCCGACCATCGTCGCGAAACGGCGCTCGTCGAACGACAACGCGATCAGCTTGAGCATCGCGATGAACACGACCGACACGCCGAGGCCGACGAGGGTGCGGCCGACGAGGGCGAGGTTCAGGTCGGGCGAAAGTCCGAACAGGGCGCTGCCGGCGGCGGCGACGAGGCCGCCGAGCAGCAGGATGCGGCGTGGGCCGAGCGTGTCGACGAGGATGCCGGTCGGCACCTGCATGACCGTATAGACGTAGAAATATGTCGCGGCGAGAGCGCCGAGCGACGCGGCGTTCGTCTGGAACGCGGTCGCGAGGTCCTGCGAGATGCCCGCGGGCGCGAAGCGGTGGAAAAACGAAAGGATATAGGCGGCGATGACGACCGCGAGCGCGACGCTGCGCCCGGATGCTGGCGATGACATGTTGTCTCCCTGCGACGGCATCGTGCGCCGTCTTGTAATTTTCGATCCGCTTCAGCGCGGCGCCGAAGCGGACGAACCCGGCGGCGTGGCCGGGCCGCGAAGCGTGGCCGTGGATTCTCGTCGGGTTGCCGGCGAACCGAAGGGGGCTTCGCCGCTCTCGTGCGGCGATCCGGAAGCCCCGACGCGTGCCGCCCGAGCGCTCGCCCGGGCGGATGCCGGGGACTTCAGCCGCGTGCCCGCTCCGGGCGTGAAGCGCTCAGCCGAGCGACTGCCCGGTCAGCCGTTCGTACGCTTCCCGGTACTTCGCCGCAGTGCGTGCGATGACGTCGGCGGGCAGGTTCGGGCCGGGCGCCTTCTTGCCCCAGGTCAGCGTTTCGAGGTAGTCGCGCACGTACTGCTTGTCGTAGCTCGGCGGGCTGATGCCTTCGCGGTAGCTGTCGGCCGGCCAGAAGCGCGACGAATCGGGCGTCAGCGCCTCGTCGATCAGGTGCAGCGTGCCCGCCGCGTCGACGCCGAACTCGAACTTCGTGTCGGCGATGATGATGCCGCGGCCGATTGCGTAGTTCGCCGCCTCGCTGTAGAGCGCGGTCGCGGCCTCGCGGGCCTGCGCGGCGAGCTGCGCGCCGTTCCTGCCGGTGCCGGCGAGGAGGTCGCTCAGCGCGGCGGCGCAGCGCGTTTGCGCTTCGGCGAACGAGATGTTCTCGTCGTGATCGCCGACATCGGCCTTCGATGCCGGCGTGAAGATCGGTGACGGCAGCTTCGCCGCCTGCTTGAGCCCGCTCGGCAGCGTGATCCCGCAGATCGCGCCGCTGTCCTGGTAGTCCTTCCAGCCCGAGCCGATCACGTAGCCGCGCACGACGGCCTCGATCGGCAGCGGCTTCAGGCGCTTGACGACGAGCGCGCGGCCGCGCACCTGCTCGCGCTCGGCGGCGGGGACGACGGATTCCGGGTCGATGCCGGTGAGCTGGTTAGGCACGATGTGGCCGAGCCGTTTGAACCAGAAACTCGCCATCGCCGTCAGCACGCGGCCCTTGTCCGGAATCGGGTCCGGCAGGATCACGTCGAATGCGGACAGCCGGTCGCTGGTGACGATCAGCAGCTTGTCGGCGTCGACGGCATAAATGTCGCGGACCTTGCCGCGGCCGAGCAGCGGCAGGCTCTGGATGGTGGATTCGAACAGGGGTTGGGCCACGGCGGAACTCGTTCAGGGCAAAACGCGATTATAGGCCAGCTTGTTCAGTGGCCGGGCGCCGCTTCCTCGGCGGCGAGCTGGCGGCGCATCCGCCGCAGTCCGAGCGCGACCAGGCCGGCGATGATCGGGATCGACACCGCGGTGACGACCTCAGGCGTCGCCGGTGTGAGGAAATCCTTGCCGCCTTTCGCGAGGTATTGCACGAGCTGCGAGCCGTAATACGTGATCGCGACGACCGACAGGCCTTCGACGGTTTCCTGCAGCCGCAGCTGCAGTTTCGCGCGGCGGTTCATCTGCGCGAGCAGCTCCTGGTTCTGCCGCTCGAGTTCGATGTCGACCCGCGTGCGCAGCAATTGCGAATTGCGCGCGATGCGGCTCGACAGGTCCTCCTGGCGCCGCGCCATCGTCGCGCAGGTCGCGATCGCCGGCGCGAGGCGGCGATCCATGAACTCGCGGATCGGCGGGAAGCCGTCGAGGCGGACTTCGCGCAAATCCTCGATGCGCTGGCGCACGAGTTGGTAATACGCGGCGGCGGCGCCGAACCGGAACGAAGTGCGCGCGACCGATCGTTCGATGTCGGCGGCGAGCCGCGTCAGGCGGTTGAGCACGCCGCGTTCATCGTCCGTCGCCGCCGACCGGCCCATCGCATCGGTCAGGTCGGCGAGTTCGTTCTCGGCGCGCGCGAGCAGGCGCCCGACGTCCTTCGCGACCGGAAGCGCGAGCAGCGCCATCACGCGGTAGGTCTCGATCTCGAGGAGGCGCTGCACCGTCCGCCCGGCCTGCCGCGGCGTCATCGAGCGGTTGAACACGATGAAGCGCGAGAAGCCGTCGACGATCTGGAAGTCGGTCAGTACCCAGCCGGCGCCGGCGGTGACGCCCGACGCGACGACCGGCGAAAACTCGTGCCCGTCCTGCGCGATCACGGTTTCGGGCGGATCGTCGGCGGCGTCGCGTACCTCGACGTGTGTTGCGACGATCAGCTGGCCGGGAATCTCCCGGCGCCACGACGCCGGCACTGCGAACAAGGCCAGTCTCGCGACGGTATCGTCGTCGCCTGCGCAGCGGCGAAAGAAGGTGTAGCTCGAAAACTCGGTGTGCCGCTCCCAGCGCAGTCGGAACGCGCCGGCGTCGAGCGACACGTGGCCGGTGGATGCGTCCGGTTCGGCGAGGCCGAGCTGCGCGGCGAGGTCGTTCAGGTGTTGCGCTTCGCGGCTCGCACTGTCCTCGACATGCAGAAAGGCGAGATAGCTGACGAATTCCGGCGTTTGCAGCGGCACCGGCGGACGGGCGTGGACTTCGTCGTTGAGCAGGCGGCGTTGCGGATGTTCTTCGAACAAGGGCATGTCGGAGGAGGAGGGGGCCGGGGAGCCCGCTAGCGTAGCGGTCCTGCAGTCCCCGCGGAAGCCCGTTCTGCCCTGATGCGTCCCGCCGGACATCTGTGCTGGCAGGCGAGCGGACATTATTGATTTGGATCGACCGCCGCCGGCGCCGCCGCGCGCAGCCCCGGTGGCGGCATGGCGGCTCAGTAGCGCGGTCCCGGCGCCGTCTGCTGTTGTTGCTGTTGCTGTTGCGCCGATTCCTCGGTCGGCACGATCAGCACTTCGACGCGCCGGTTCTGCGCGCGACCGGCAACGGTGCTGTTGTCGGCGACGGGGCGCGTCGCGGCGTAGCCGACCGCGGCGAGGCGGTTCGCCTCGATGCCCTGCCGGACCAGGTAGCTGCGCACCGCTCCCGCGCGGTTCTCCGAGAGCGTCTGGTTATACGTCGCGGCGCCGGTCGCGTCGGTGTGCCCCTCGACCTGCACGACGGTGCCGGGATACTGCCGGATGCTCTGCGCGAGCTGGTTCAGGACCGGCTGGAACTGGGATTTGACGTCGGCGCGGTTGGTGTCGAACGTGATGTTCTCGGGCGCCTGCAGGCGGATCGTGTCGCCCTGCCGCTGCACTTCGACGCCGGTGCCGGCCATTTGCTGGCGCAGTTCGGCTTCCTGCTTGTCCATCTGGCGGCCGACGAGGCCACCGATCGTCGCGCCGACCGCCGCGCCGATCAGGCCGCCTTTCGTGCGGTCACCCGACCCGGCCGCAACGCCGCCGACGATCGCGCCCGCGCCGGCGCCGATCGTCGCGCCGCGTGCGGTCTGCGCATGCTCGCCGGTGTAAGGGTTCTGTGCGCAGGCGGCGACGAACATCGTCGTGGCCGCCGCGAGAATGATTTTTTTCATGGCTGTTGGCCTCTGTGCTTGTTCTTGTCGGGGAGCGATTCTGCCCGACCTCTCTCAGTGCGGAGATGACAAGATGTAAGTAGTCGATGCCGAAATCCGGTATCTCGCCGTCGTTTTCTGCGACCCTCGCGCGGCATCGTGCATTGCCGGGCCGCTCCCGCCGTCGCGGGGAACTGCGGCGCGAACGAACGGCGAACCGGAAGGCGTCGCCGCGTGGACGCCGTCGCCTCGCCGGTCATTCATCGACCGCGCGCAGCGTCGCGAGCGCGGTTTCATGCAGCGGTCCGCCGAGCCGCACCGCCTGCTGCGCCGCCTGCCGCGCCTCGTCGTGTCGCCCGAGTTCGAGCAGCACGCGGGCGTGGTTGTTGAACGCCGCGGCCGATCCGTGTCGGGACGCGGCGTCCCGGAAGGCGTGTTCTGCGCCGGAGAGGTCGCCGGCGGCGTAACGCGCGTTGCCGAGGCCGATCGCGAGAACGAGGCTGCCGGGCCAGCGCCCGAGCGCCGCCAGATAGCCTTGCGCGGCGGCGGCCGGCGGCGCGTTGCGTTCGAAAGCGACGAGCCCGCGGGTGACTTCCTCCTCGCTGGCGGTCGCCGGCAGGCGGCCCGGCGGCAAGGCCACGAAGGCCCAGCGCTGCGACCGGTTCCAGGTGTGCTCGAAAGTGCGGAACGCGAGTTCGAGGCGTTCGGTCGTGCCGGATCGCAGCACGAAATCGCCTTCGTCGAGGTCGTAGCCGATGACGGCCGCGTAGTGCCAGTACGGCACCCACGACAGCCCGAGGTTCTGCAGCACGACCACCGGATGGCCCGCCGCCGTCTCGCGCATCACCGCTTCGAGCGTGCCCGGAATCCGCGTCGCGACGGCGCCGTGCCGCCGCGAGCCGGCAAGCATCTCGAGCTGCAAGGAACCTTCGCGCGCGGGCAGGAAGACCTGGTCGGAGAGTTCGTCCGGCCGCGCCGGCAGCCCCGCCGCGGACAGCGCCGTCGCGAGCGCCGCCGGCCCGCACCGGAATTCTTCCTGCGGGAAGAACGGCGTACCGGCGAGTTCGACCCGCCGCGGCAGATCGCGCGGGGGCTCGGCGAGCAGGCGCGGCGTCTGCACCGCGCAGCCCGACAGCACGAGCGCGAACACGACGCCGGCCAGCAGCGTGAGGAACGAAGACGGCTGGCGCGGCGCGGGAACGTTGCGTCCCTTCAAGGTTTCAGCGAACCGATCGCGTGAACGGGAAGATCTTCGTGAACCCGAGGATGTCGGTGATCAGCAGCACGAGGAACACGAACACCACGACGCCGAGCACGTCGTTGCCGCCGGCGGGCGCATTTTCGATCTGCTGCGCGAGCATCGTCGCTTCCTCGTCGGTGAGCGCCGCGATACGCGCCTTCGCGAGGTCCGGCGTCAGGCCGAGGCGTTCGAGTTCGCTCTGCACGTCGCTGCGGGCCATCAGTGCGGAAAGGCGTTCATGCGGCGAGGCGTCGTTGCCGGATGCCGATGAGATGCCTGCGACCTGCTCGGTGGTGACGAGTGCCGCCTGTGCGACCTGGAACATCGTCGCGTTCGTGAAGCAGATGACAAGCAACATCGAGAGTAAGCGCTGAAGCCTTTTCATGATTTGTCTCCTCCTGTGGATGCGCGTCGATGAGCGAGACCGGCGCCGTTCCCGGGGCGGGCGAGGCCGATCACTTCAGTGTAGGCAGCGATGCCGGCTTTCGCTTGGCATCGCGACGATTCTGAATGCTTGGGCAGATATGCACGTCGAGAGCTTCGATGATCGATGGAGTCGGGCGCCGGATGTGGTAGCCCTGCGCGAGGTCGATCGACTGCTCGACGACTTTCGCGAGCACTTCGTCGTCCTCGACGTACTCCGCCACCGTGCGGATGCCGAGGTCGCGGGACAGCGCGACGATGCTGCGCACGAGCGCGCGATCCTTGTCGTTGTGCTTCATCCCGAGGATGAAGTCGCCTTCGATCTTCAGGAAGTCGATCGGGAAGCGCTTGACATAGTGGAAGGACGAGAAGCCCGAGCCGAAGTCGTCGATCGCGAGGCGGAAGCCTTCGCCGCGCAGCGTGTTGATGAAGCGTTCGAGCAGCGCCATGTTCTTGATCGTCTCGCGCTCGGTGATCTCGAACACGATGCGCGAGGGGTCGAAGTTGCATTCGGCCGCGATGCGTCGCGTCTGCTGCACGAAATCGTTCAGCACGAGCGCGCGCGGCGACATGTTCAGGAACAGCAGGCCCTGGTAGTTGGCCGCCGCGGCCGCTTGGAGCGCGCGCTCCATCAGGATGTAGTCGAGCTTGTGCATCAGGCCCATCTTCTCGGCGATCGCGACGAACGCGTCGGCAACGAGCAGCGTGCCGTCCTCGAGCCGGATGCGGGACAGCACTTCGAGCGCCTCGACCTCGCCGGTGCGCGGGTTGACGATCGGCTGGTAGAACGGGATCACGCCGCGCGCCTCGACCGCGCCGAGGATCAGGATGCTCTTCTCCGACAGCGAGCGGAAAACCTCGACGACGTCCTGCTCGGTCGGCACCGAGATGCGGCCCTTACCGTCGGCCTTCGCGCGGTACATCATGCTGTCGGCGAACAGGAAGAGGTCTTTCGTCTCGACCGCGTGGTCCGGATACACCGCCATGCCAATCGACAGCGCGCCGCTGACGCGCGCGCCGCCCGGCGTCTCGATCGACAGCGCGGTGACCGCGTGCATGATCCGCTGCGTGACTTCGACCGTGCCGGCGAGGTCGGTCTCCGGCAGGATCGCGACGAACTCGTCGCCGCCGTAGCGCGCGAGCAGGTCGTCCTCGCGCATCGCGCCGCGGATCTTCGCCGCGACTTCCTGCAGGAAAACGTCGCCGAAGCCGTGGCCGTAGGTGTCGTTGACCGACTTGAAGTTGTCCGCGTCGATGACCACGAGGCCGAACTTGTAGCCGTGCCGCCCCGAGCGGGTCGCCTCGCTGTCGAGCAGTTCCCAGAACACGCGCTGGTTGTAGAGGTTCGTCAGCGGGTCGCGCGTCGCGTAGTACTCGAGATCCTTCGTGTATTTGTCGATCGCCTTCACCGAGCCGACGACGTTCAGCAGCGTCGACAGGATGCTCTCGACGACGAGCCAGCGCGTCGCGTCGGCGTTCGCCTGCGCCTGCATCCCGATGCCGACGATGCCGCCGATCTTCGGCGCCTCGACGAGCAGCGACTTCGTCTGCACCTCGATGTCGGCGCGCACGAGCTCGGCCGACGCGCGCGAGCTGTCGGCGATGTTGTGCTCGATGCTGACCGCGTAGCCGCAGGCGAAGTACGGGTTGCGGCCGAGCGATTCCTTGATCGTCTCCTCGAAGAGCTGCTTGCTCGCGTCCGACGGCGCGTAGCGCCAGAACACTTCGAGGTCGAAGATGTCGTCGCCGATCTTGAAGATCGAGAACAGCGCATAGGCCGGCATCACGTCGTCGATGTCGATCAGCAGCCGGTTCACGTACTCGCGCCAATCCTTGACGACGTCGGACGTCAGGATGAATTTCTCGAGCAGGCGGATTTCGAATTCGAGCATTTCCTTGTCGACCGCGATCGATCGCACGCGCTCGGTCAGCTGCCGGACTTCGTGCGCGACCGGGCGGAACTCGTCGAAGCCGAAGTCGAGCGTCGCCTTCTCGAGCTGCTTCAGGTCTGAGAGCTTGCTCACCGAGCGGATGTTCTGCGCGAAACCGGCGATGGCGCGGTCGAGGCGGCGGCGGATATAGACGAACATCAGCAGCGCGGCGACGACCGCGACCGGGATGATCGGCGCGAACGCCCACAGGAACTTGCGACTGCCCGTTTCGAGCAGCGGCGTGATGTCCTGGCGCACGTCGATGACGCCGAGGACGTCGCCGGGGTCCGCATTCACGTGGCACTGGCGGCACTGCGCCTCGGCGCGCAGCGGGTGGATGAAGCGGATCTCCGGCCCGGTGTCGATGCGTCGCGATTCGCCATCGGCGATCGCCCGCAGGATCGCCTCGTCCATCTCCTTCTGCACGATTTCGCCGAACCGGGCAGCGACGCGCGGGGCGCGGTAGATCTCGATCTGGTGCTGCGTCTTGTCGACCGAACGCCGGATCGCCTGGATGAACTCTTCGAGCTGCGCGCGCGACCAGCCGGTGCGCATCAGCTGGAACATCGATTCGAACGTCATGTCCGCGAACGTCGCAGCGTCGCGCATCGCCTCGTCGCGCACCGCGCGCTCGAACAGGCCCGACACGACGTGATGCGTCGCGAACACGAGGGCGCACGAAAACACTACTGCTGCGGTCAGCAGGAGTCCGCGGATCGTCTTGATTGGAGTCATCGAATCTGGCTCGCCTGGGCACCGGTGAAGGGGGGCTGGCTGGAACCTTACATGCCAGTCGACGCGGAAAAAGCGCGACAGTAACAAGCGGTAACAGCCGAATTCGGCGCGAATATACCCCTGCGGCCAGTAGGCGCATAGGAAGTAATTCCTCCGTTCGGTTCCGGTTCAGGTATTACTTTTGGCCGATTCGCGCAGGCGCCGCAGGTCGTCGGGCACGTCGATGTCGTCGAATGTCGCGCCGAGCGTCAGCGACCAGCCCAGCGCGCGGATGCGCTCGACCGTCGTCGCCGCGACGCTCGCCGTGCTCCATGCGATCCGCGTGAAAAGCCGTGGGTCGAAGCGCGCGAGGCCGAGAAGGACGTAACCGCCGTCGCTGCTCGGATGAAGGATCGCGTCCGCGTCGCGCAGCGCCTGTGCGGCGGCGCGCAGCACGCCGGTGGACATTTGCGGACAATCGGTGCCGATCAGCAGCACCGCTTCGCTGCGCGCGACCGCCCGCGCCGCGGCACGGGACATCCGCGCGCCCAAGTCGCCGTCGCCCTGCGACGTGACCATGACGCCGGGTGGAATCGGCACCCCTTGCCACGCGGGGTCGCGGGCGTCCGGCGCGACGCACAGCTCGACGGGGCCGAGCTTCGCGTCGCACGCCGCGGCGAGGGTAGCGCCGAGCATCCGGGCGGCGAGGCGGGCCGCGCCGTCGGCGCCGAGCGCCGGGATCAGCCGGGTTTTCGCGAGGCCCGGCAGCGGCGCCTTTGCGAAGACGATCACGCGGACGGTGCCGGAAGTCGTCCACTGCGGCCTTGTCTTCGGGTGATCGATGTCGTTCATTGCCTTGCTCAGCGGTAGCGCCGCGCGAGACGTTCGGCCGGCACGCCGCGCCACCATGCAAAGCGCAGCCGCCACATCAAAAAGATCGTCCGCCACCCCCCGCGCGTCTCCCAGCGTCGTCCGGAAGTCAGCACACGCTGGGGCAGGCAGATCGGCCGCGAGACCGCCTTCAGCCGCCGCGACAGCTCGATGTCCTCCATCAGCGGCAGGTCGGGAAACCCGCCGACCGCATCGAACGCGCGCCGGGTCACGAACATCGCCTGGTCGCCGGTCGCGATGCCGGTGAGCCGCGAGCGCAGGTTCATCATCGCAGCGACGACGCGGAGCAGCGGCGAGCGCCCTGCGATGCGCACGTCGAAGCGCCCCCACGCCCGGGTGCCGGCGTCGAGCGCGGCCGCGACGACGCGGTCGGCGAACGCGGGCAGCGCGGTGTCGGCGTGCAGGAACAGCAGCGCGTCGCCGCTCGCGCGGGCGGCGCCGGCGTTCATCTGGCGCGCCCGCCCGGTGCCCGAGTGGATCAGCGTCACGCCCGCGTGCGCCACCAGCGCCGGCGAACCGTCGCGGCTGCCGCCATCGACGACGATGATCTCCGTGCCGCACGCGCGCAGCGGGACGAGGCGCGTGAGCAGCGCCGGCAGGTTCTCCGCCTCGTTCAGCACCGGGACGACGATCGACAGCTTCACGGCCGGCCCCGCCGCCAAGTGTGGAAGCGCTCGACCCACGCGAGCAGCTTCTGCGGCGCGTGCGCGCGCTTCCATTCGCCGGCCGCGTACTTGTTCGCTTCGGCGAGCGTCGGATAGATGTGGATCGTGCCGAGGATCTTGTTCAGCCCGAGCCCGTGCTTCATCGCGAGGACGAATTCGGCGAGGAGATCCGCCGCGTGCTCACCGACGATCGTCGCGCCGAGGATGCGGTCCTTGCCGGGCACGGTCAGCACCTTGACGAAGCCGCGCGCGTCGCCGTCGGCGATCGCGCGGTCGAGGTCGCCGAGGTCGTAGCGCGTGACTTCGTGCGCGACCCCGTGCGCGATTGCTTCGCGCTCGTTAAGGCCGACGCGCGCGACTTCCGGGTCGACGAAGGTCGCCGCCGGCACCGCCGAGTAGTCGACGCGGAATTTCCGCAGCCCGCCGAACAGCGCGTTGACGGTCGCATACCAGGCCATGTGCGCGGCGGTGTGCGTGAACTGGTACGGCCCCGCGACGTCGCCGGCGGCGAAGATGTTCGGGTAGAGCGTCTCGAGGTATTCGTTCGTCGTGACGGTGCGGTCCACCGGGATGCCGAGCGCTTCGAGGCCGTAGCCCGACAGCCGCGCGCTGCGCCCGACGGCGACGAGGAGCATGTCGAACGGGATGCGCCGCTCCGCCCCGTCGTGCGCGACGACGAGCCACTTCGACTCGCCCGTTTCGTCGGCGGCGCCGCGTTCACAACGCCGGGCCGCGTGGCCGGTGAGGACTTCGACGCCGTCGGCGGCGAGCGCCGCCTGCATGAGCGCCGAGATTTCGTCGTCTTCGCGCGCGAGCAGCCGGGGCGCCATTTCGACGATGACGACCTGCGAGCCGAGCCGCGCGAACGCCTGCGCGAGCTCGCAGCCGATGGGCCCGCCGCCGAGGACGACGAGGCGCGTGGGCGACGCGTCGTGCGACGCCAGCGCATCCCACAGCGTGTCGCTCGTCACGTAGCCGACCTCGTCGAGTCCGGGCAGCGGCGGGACGAACGGGCGGGCGCCGGCGGCGATGACGATGCTGCGTGTTGTCAGCCGCGCAGTGCCGCCGTCGTTGAGCGCGACTTCGACGGTCCAGGGATCGACGATGTGCGCGTTCCCGGCGAGGACTTCGACGCCGAGCCCGGCATAGCGCTCGGCGCTGTCGTGCGGCTCGATCGCGCGGATCACGTTGCGCACCCGTTCGATGACGGCGCGAAAGTCGAAGCGCGGTTCGCCGGCGGCGAGGCCGTAGCGGTCGGCGTGGCGGATGCGGTGGGCGAGCTTTGCGCTGCGGATCAGCGCCTTGCTCGGCACGCAGCCCGTGTTGAGGCAGTCGCCGCCCATCTTTTCTGCTTCGACCAGCGTCACTTTCGCCTTCACCGCGGCGGCGATGTAGGCCGAGACGAGGCCGGCGGCGCCGCCGCCGATGACGACGAGGTTGCGGTCGAACGCCTTCGGCCGCAGCCAGCGCGCGAACACGCGACGGCTGCGGATGACCGCGACGAGGCGTCGCGCGATCAGCGGAAAGACGCCGAGCAGCGCGAAGGACAGCAGCAGCGCCGGCGACAGGATGCCCGCCGGGGTGTCGATCGCCGCGAGCCGCGTGCCGGCATTCACATACACGACCGTTCCGGCGAGCATCCCGAGCTGGCTGACCCAGTAGAAGGTCCGTGCGCGGATCGGCGTGATGCCCATCAGCAGGTTGATCAGGAAGAACGGAAACAGCGGCACGAGCCGCAGCGTGAAGAGATAGAACGCGCCGTCGCGCGCGATGCCGTCGTTGATCGCCTTCAGCTTGTCGCCGAAGCGGCGCTGCACGAGGTCGTGCAGCAGGAAGCGCGACACGAGGAACGCGAGTGTGGCGCCGATCGTCGATGCGAACGACACGATTATGGTGCCCGCGACGAGGCCGAACAGCGCGCCGCCGGCGAGCGTCATGATCGTCGCGCCCGGCAGCGACAGCGCGGTGACGACGACATAGATCGCGAAGTAGCCGGCCACGAACGCGAGCGGCGATTGCTCGTAGCGCAGCGCGAAGGCCTGCTGTCCCTGCTTCAGCGCGTCGAAGCTGAGCAGCCGGTCGAGGTCGAACGCGAAGAACGCCGCGACGGCGAGCGCGAGCGCGGCGAGCAGGACGGCCTTCTTCACGACCGCGTTCGGCTCACAGCGCGCCGCCGCAACTGCTGCCCTGGCCCGCGGTGCAGCCGTAGCAATGGTCGGCGACGCGGATCGCGCGCCCTTGGAGATCGTCGCTCAGGAGGTCGTGCAGATGTGGCCGCCCCGCGCCCGGCAGCGCCAGGCCGAGCTGCTGGTTGAAGTCGCAGTCGTACAGATAGCCCTGCCAGTCGACGCTGACGAGGCTGCGACACATCACGTTGTCGAGGTTGCCGGCGGCGAAGTTTTCCTTCAGCAGCCGAATGTAGTCGTTGAACTGTCCCTTCGAGATCAACATGCTGCCGAAGCGCTGGATCGGCATGTTCGCGAGCGTGAACAGGCGGTCGAAGACGATGCCGAACTGCGCACCGAGTTCGCGCTTGTACGCCGCTTCGAGCACGTCCTGCGCGGGGGGCAGCACCGGACCGAGCGGGTTATAGACGAGGTTCAGCACGAGATCGCCGGTGCCGCGCCCGTAGCCGAGCGCGTTGAGACGGCGCAGCGCGGCGATGCTGCGTTCGAACACGCCGTCGCCGCGCTGGCGGTCGACGTTCGCGGCCGAATAGCACGGCAGCGACGCGACGACCTCGACGCGCCCGGCGGCGAGGAATTCGGCGAGATCCTCGTGCCCGGGCTCGGACAGGATCGTCAGGTTGCAGCGGTCGATGACCCGGACGTCGAGCGCGCGCGCCTCGCGCACGAGGCGGCGGAAATCGCCGTGCATTTCCGGCGCGCCACCGGTGATGTCGAGGGTCGCGAGCCCGCGCGCGGCGAGGACTGCCGGGATCAGCGCGACGGTGTCCGCGTCCATCATTTCGGTCCGCTTCGGACCGGCGTTCACGTGGCAATGGACGCAGCTCTGGTTGCAGCGGTAGCCGAGATTGACCTGCAGCGTGTCGAGCGTTCGCCGGCGCAGCGCGGGAAACTCGGTCGCCTGGAGCAGCGGCAGGGTGGCGTGCATGACATTTCTCCGTCGGAGGGCGCGAAGCGCGCCGCTTCCGCATCGTTCGATGGCTCTGTGACTCGGCGTGCCGGCCAACGTGCCGTGAACCCGGGCCGCGGTCTACACTTCGCGCGGGCGGAACGCGGCCGGAACAGACCGGAGGATAACAGCAGCATGGCGGCAATCAGGAGTGCGCGCGGCGGGATCGCCGCGATTCGGCGGGCGAAGGCAAGCGTGATGCTGTCGTTCGCGGCGCTCTCGTTCGCGACGGCCGCGCATCCGGTCGCGGCGGAGCCGGCACAGCCCGCGCCGTTTTCGCTCGTGGCACCGGGCGAGGGCTTCCCCGGCGGGTGGCGTCACCAGACGCTGCCGAAGGTCGAGCGGGCGAATCGCTTCGACCTCGTCCGTGACGACGGCGGCACGGTCCTGCGCGTCCGCTCCGACGCGTCGGCGTCCGCGCTCGCGCACCCGCTCGACGTCGACCCGGCGGGGACGCCGATCCTCGCGTGGCGCTGGAACGTGTCGAATCCCGTCGCCGGCTCCGACTTCACGCGCAAGGACGGCGACGACTACGCCGGGCGCGTGTATGTGCTGTTCGACTTTCCCGTCGAGCGCCTCTCAGTCGCCGACCGCTTGAAGATGACGCTCGCGCGTGCCGCGTACGGGACTGAACTTCCGACCGCCGCGATCGCCTACGTGTGGGGTGCGGCGCAGCCCGCCGGGGCGACCGGGCCGAACCCCTATACCGACCGCGTGCGCATGGTCGTCGTCGACAGCGGGCCGCGGCGTGCCGGCGAATGGATCGAGGTGCGCCGCGACGTGGCGGCGGATTTTCGCGCCGCGTTCGGCGAAGCGCCGCCGCGCATCATCGGCATCGCGGTGAGCGCGGACACCGACAACACCGGCGAAGGGGTCACGGCGCTGTTCGGCGACCTGCGGTTCTCGCCGCGCGAATGAAGCGGCTGGTGCTGCTGGGCGGCGGCCACGCCCATCTTTTCGTCCTCGAGCGTTTTGCGCGCCAGCGGCTGGCCGCGGTCGAGGTGATCCTCGTCTCGCCGTCCGACGCTCAGGTCTATTCGGGGATGTTGCCGGGATGGATCGCGGGCGCGTATCGGCTCGAAGCGTGTTCGATCCCGCTCGCCGGCCTCGCCGGACGCGCGGGCGCGCGTCTCGTGCGGCAGGCCTGCGTGCGGCTCGACGCGGCGGCGCGGACCGTCGAAACGGCGGACGGGCGGAGAATCGAATACGACCGGCTGTCGATCGACGCCGGCGCGGCGACCGCGATTCACGCGATTCCCGGTGCGGCGACGTTTGCGACGCCCGTGCGACCGCTCGACGGCTTCATCGGTGCGATCGAGCGCGTCTTCGCCGACGCCGCGGCGGGGCGCGAATGCGATGCGCTCGTCGTCGGCGGCGGCGCGGCCGGCGTCGAAATCGCGTTCGCGCTCCAGGCGAGACTTGCCGTGATCGGACGTCGCGATGCGCGCGTCGCGGTCGTCGGCACCGCGGCGCGACCGCTCGACGGCCTGCCGCGCATCGTGCAATGGCGGGCCCGCAGGCTGATGCGCGACCGCGGCATCGAGTGGCACGGTGGCAGGAGAGTGTGCGCGATCACCGCGGACGGCGCGCTGCTCGACGACGGGTCGGGCCTCGGCGCGCGCCACGTGTTTCTTGCGACCGGCGCGGCCGCGCATCCGTGGATCGCCGCTTCCGGGCTCGCGACCGACCGCGAAGGCTACGCGCGGGTCGACGCGACGCTGCGTTCGGTTTCCCATCCGCAAGTTTTCGCGGCCGGTGATTGCGCGGCCTATGCGACGCCACGGCCGAAATCCGGCGTGTTTGCGGTCCGCGCGGGTCCGCCGCTCGCCGAAAACCTGCTGCGCTCGCTCGCCGGCGAGCCGCTCCGCGCTTGGCGGCCGCAGCGCCGCGCGCTCTATCTCGTCAGCACCGGGACCGGTGCAGCGCTCGGCGCCCGCGGTGTCGTCGGCTGGTGGGGGGCGTGGGTATGGCGCTGGAAGGACCGCATCGACCGGCGCTTCGTCGAACGCTTCCGTGCGAGCGGGGACGGCTCGACCCGCTGACCGCTCCCGTTCCCCCGAAACCGCCAGTCCAGGCGGCCGGCGACCCGGACGCCCGCCGCCGAGTGTGACTTACGTTGCGCGTCGGGCGCGAAATCCGCGGCCGACCCGCCGGTTGCGCAAGCCGCTCGGGCATAATTCGACCCGTAAGAAAATGTAATGGATGCCCGCGGGAGCGGGCTGCAGGAGTGGTAATGAACCTGAATCGCAAGGTCACCTTGCTCTTCGGCGGAGTCTCGCTCGGAACGCTGGTTATGCTGATCGTCATCAGCCTCTACGCTTTCCGCAGCTACTCGATCGCGTCCTCGACCGCGCACGTCCGTACCGCCGCCGAGATGGTCCGTGTCCATCTGACCGAGGCGATGATCCACGGCATCATCGACAAGCGCGAGCAATTCCTCGACCGCCTGATGGAAGTCCAGGGGCTCCGTTCGGCCCGCGTCGTCCGCTCGTCGCACGTCAACGACCAGTTCGGTAACGGCATGTCGCGCGAGATGCAGGCCGACGAGACGGAAAAACTCGTGCTCGCCGACGGAAAGGCGCGCTACAACCTCGACGACATCGACGGCGAATCGGTCTTTCGCGGCACGATTCCGTTCGCCGCGTCGGCGCGCGGCACGCCGAACTGCCTGCAGTGCCACAATGTCGGCGAAGGCGACGTGCTCGGCGCGGTCACGATCGAGCTGTCGCTGGCCGAACTCAAGCGCAAGGCGCTCGCGACCGTCTTCATGATCATCGTCACCGTCGCGGTGTTCTCGCTGCTCGCGATACTCGCGGCGCGCCGCCTGATCCTGCCGGTCGGCGCGACGGCGCGGGCGGTCGAGCGGGCCGTCGAGCGGGCGCTGAAGGGCGACTTCCGCGGACGGGTCGAGCAGCGCACCGACGACGAGGTCGGCGAGATCGCGAATCACACGAACGACCTGCTGACCTTCCTCGACGAGGGGCTCGGCCGGATCAGCCAGCGCGTCGTGCAGCTGACCGGGCGCACCGTCAGTCACGACGAGAACCAGCTCGAAGTCGCGATCGACATGGTCAACGGCCTCGCCGACGCGGCGGGCTTCAAGCAGGCGATCGAGGAGGACGAGACCAAGGCGCAGATTTTCGACCGCTTCGGCAAGGTGCTCGTCGAACGCTTCGGCATCGGGGAATTCTCGATTTACGAGACGGACGGGCCGAAGCAGCTCGCGACGGTCAGCGTCAACGGCATGCCGAACGCGGGCTGCCACTGGTGCGATCCGCAGATCCTCGCGCGCAGCGAAATGTGCCGGGCCAAGCGGTCCGGACATGCGGTCGACGGCCTTGCGCAGCCGGGCATCTGCTACGCGTTCCAACCTTCGGCCGACGGCGGCGAAGCGCGCCGGCATTACTGCGTGCCGATCATGCAGTCCGGGACGGTCGGCAACGTCGTGCAGCTCGTCGTGCCGGAGTCGAAAATCGACGAGTTCCAGGAGCAGATGCCGTACGTGCAGGTGTATGTGCGCGAGATGGCCCCGGTGCTGGAGGCGAAGCGGCTGACCGAGACGCTGCGGGAGTCGTCGCTGCGCGACGCGATGACCGGCCTCAACAACCGGCGCTTCCTCGAAGAGTACGTCGATACGCTGATCGCCTCGAACCGGCGGCGCAAAACGACGATCGCGATCCTGATGCTCGATCTCGACTATTTCAAGGTCGTCAACGACAGCTACGGCCACGATGCCGGCGACGCGGTGCTGAAGGCGCTGGCCGCGGTGCTGAAGCACTCGGTGCGCGCGTCCGACATGGTCATCCGCTTCGGCGGCGAGGAATTCCTGATCGTGCTGCAGGAGACCGATGCGGAAGGTGCGATGCGCGTCGGGGAGAACATCCGGGCGGCGGTCGCGGAGATGAAGGTCCAGGCCGGCGGCACGGTGTTGCAGAAGACGATCTCGGTCGGCGTCGCGACGTTCCCGCACGACAGCGACACGTTCTGGCAGACGGTGAAGTTCGCCGACGTCGCGCTCTACCGCGCGAAGGAAGAGGGGCGCAACCGCGTCGTGATGTTCTCCACCGAGATGTGGGAAGGCCACGCCGAGTCGTACTGACGAAATGGGCGGGCGCTGGGCGCCCGCGGCCGATTTTCAGCTCTTCTGCCAGAGTCCGATCAGCGCGTCCCGGTGCGCGGCGAGTTCCGCGAGCGGGACTTCGATCACCGGGCCGCTCAGCGTGTGGCCGGCACAGCTCGCTTTGAGCCCGACGCCGCTGCCGCTGCCTTCGACGCGCAGCGAATCCTGCTTGGGCTGCAGCCGGCTCTGCCGGTCGCGCTCGGCGAGCAGCACGCTGCCGTTCGTGAGGTTCAGCCGGCCCTGCAACTGCGCGTCCTTGCCCGATGACAGGCGCGCGTGCACGACGCACGGAATCATCCGGAACTCACCGGCGAGCGCCAGCGCATGCCGGCGCAGCACGCGCGCGCGTTCGCCTTCGATCGCCGGGAGCTTGCCGCTCGTGCGGCGCGCGAGCTGGAGGAGTTCGTCGTCGGTGAGGTGCGGACCCGCGGCGACGTACTCCGCGCGAGGAATCGTCGCCGCGGCGGTGGTCGCGACGTCCAGATGATGACGATGCGACAGCACCGTCACGCCCGCCTTGCCGAGTTGCTTCGCGGTGATGGTCGGCATTCCCTGCAACACCATCGCGCCGAGAAGGTCGTGCATCGCCTGGCACAGGTTCTCGTGGCCGAGTTCGAGTAGGTCGTTCGCTGCGGATAGTTCGAACTCGAACGCGACGCTGAGCTTCAGGTTGGGTCGGGACATCGGGGGCGGGGGAGGGCGAGGCCGGGTTGGTGCCGCGAATGAGCGGCTGTACCGCCCGCCGCCGATGCGGCAGGCGGAGGCGGCTGCGGTTTCAGCGAACGACCTGGGTCAGATCGCCGTTCTTGTAGCGCGCGGCGACCTTTTCGAGCGACACCGGCTTGATCCGGCTCGCCTGGCCCGCGCAGCCGAAGGCTTCGAAGCGCGCCTTGCAGACGAGCTTCGCGGCTTCGCGGGCGGGCTTGAGGAATTCGCGCGGGTCGAACTTCGACGGGTTCTCGACCATGAATTTGCGCACGGCGCCGGTCATCGCGAGGCGGATGTCGGTGTCGATATTGATCTTGCGCACGCCGAACCTGATCGCGGTCTGGATTTCCTCGACCGGCACGCCGTAGGTTTCCTTCATGTCGCCGCCGTACTGGCGGATGATCGCGAGGAGTTCCTGCGGCACGCTCGACGAGCCGTGCATGACGAGGTGGGTGTTGGGGATGCGCGCGTGAATCGCCTTCACGCGCTCGATCGCGAGGATGTCGCCGGTCGGCTTGCGCGTGAACTTGTACGCGCCGTGGCTCGTGCCAATCGCGATCGCGAGCGCGTCGCAGTCGGTCTGCTTGACGAAGTCGGCCGCCTGGTCCGGGTCGGTCAGCAGCATCGAGTGGTCGAGCGTGCCTTCGGCGCCGACGCCGTCCTCCTCGCCGGCCTGGCCGGTCTCGAGCGAGCCGAGGCAGCCGAGCTCGGCTTCGACGGTGACGCCGATCGCATGCGAGAACTTCACGACTTCGCGCGTAACCGCGACGTTGTAGTCGTACGACGACGGCGTCTTGCCGTCTTCCCTCAGCGAGCCGTCCATCATCACGCTCGAAAAGCCCGAGCGGATCGCGCCCATGCACACCGCCGGCGACTGGCCGTGGTCCTGGTGCATGACGACCGGGATCTGCGGATAGGCTTCGATCGCGGCGTCGATCAGGTGGCGCAGGAAGGCTTCGCCGGCGTATTTCCGCGCGCCGGCCGAAGCCTGCATGATCACGGGACTGTCGGCTTCGGCGGCCGCTTCCATGATCGCCTGGACCTGTTCGAGGTTATTGACGTTGAACGCAGGCAGGCCGTAGCCGTTTTCGGCAGCGTGATCGAGCAGCTGGCGCATGGAAACGAGGGGCATGTTACTTCTCCGGTTGGGTCGCCGGCATAGCGGGCGTGCGACGTGGCAAATTGGCTCGCATTCTAGCGCCAGTTGCACCGCGCGGGTGGGAGCGGCCGGCGGGCGTCGCGGACCGGAAGCGATCCGCGACGCCGGGCGCTCGCCGGATATCGACGGCAATCGGCGCGCCGCGCGGGCGCCCGCCGGTGACCGATCAGTGCGCCGCGCCGTCCGGCCGCGGATGGTCGCCGACGCGGACGATCTTCAGGGTGTTCGTGCCGCCCGACGCGCCGATCGGCTCGCCGATCGTCAGCACGATGAGGTCGCCGCGTTCGACGACGCCCTGATCGAGCAGGATCTGCTCGGCCTCCCACAGCAGCACGTCGCGGTCCTGGTGCGACTGTGACATCAGCAGCGGGAACACTTCGCGGTACAGCGTCATCTGGTTGCGCGCGGTGGGCTCCGGCGTCAGCGCGTAGATCGGCACGCCGCTGTTCAGGCGGCTCATCCACAGCGCGGTCGAGCCCGTCTGCGTCAGCGACGCGATCGCCTTGACCTTCAGGTGCCACGCGGTCCAGATCGCGGCCATCGCGATCGACTGGTCGATGCGCGTGAAGACGCGGTTCAGCACGTCGCGGTCGAGCGTGACGTCGGACGACTTCTCGGCCTCGAGGCAGACCCGGCTCATCGCCTCGACGACTTCGACCGGAAACGTGCCCGACGCGGTCTCGGCCGACAGCATCACCGCGTCGGTGCCGTCGAGCACCGCGTTCGCGACGTCCGAGACTTCGGCCCGCGTCGGCACCGGGCTCGTGATCATCGACTCCATCATCTGCGTCGCGGTGATCGTCAGCTTGTTGCGGTCGCGCGCGGCGCGGATCATCTTCTTCTGCAGCGCGGGGACTGCGGCGTCGCCGACTTCGACCGCGAGGTCGCCGCGCGCGACCATGATGCCGTCGGAGGCGTCGAGGATTTCGTCGAGGTTCGCGACGGCCTCGGTGCGCTCGATCTTCGCGATCAGCAGGGCCTCGACGCCGGATGCGCGCATCAGCTGGCGCGCCATGTACATGTCGGCCGCGCTCTTCGGGAACGACACCGCGACGAAATCGACGCCGATCCGCGCTGCCGTCTTGATGTCGTCCATGTCCTTCGCCGTCAGGGCGGGGGCGGTGAGACCGCCGCCCTGGCGGTTGATGCCCTTGTTGTTCGACAGCGTCCCGCCGACCTTCACGACGGTGTGGATCTCGTGGTTGAGCACGCGCACGACCGACAGCTTCAGGCGGCCGTCGTCGAGCAGCAGCACGTCGCCGGCCTTGACGTCCTTCGGCAGGTCCCTGTAGTCGAGCCCGACTCGTTCGGCATCGCCGAGCTCGCAGCGCGCGTCGAGGATGAACGGCGCATCGCGATGCAGCTCGACGCGGCCGTCGGCGAACTTGCCGACGCGGATCTTCGGCCCCTGCAGATCCGCCAGAATCCCGACCGGCCGGCCCGCGAGGGCGGCTGCCTCGCGGACGGCCGCGGCCCGCGCGACGTGGTCCTCCGCCGTGCCGTGCGAAAAATTCATCCGCACGACGTCGATGCCGGCATGCACCATCCGCTCGAGCACCTGCGGGTCGGATGATGCGGGGCCGAGGGTGGCGACGATCTTCGTATGGCGCGGCATGAGCTTTTCCGTGAGGGTTTGGCGGAGGCGGATCAATCGGCGAAACGCGCTTCGAGCGCGGCGATCGCCGGCAGCTTCTTGCCCTCGAGGAATTCGAGGAACGCGCCGCCGCCGGTCGAAATGTAGCCGATGTCCTCCGCGATGTGGAATTTCGCGATCGCCGCCAGCGTGTCCCCGCCGCCGGCGATGCAGAAGGCTTCCGAATGCGCGATCGCGGAGGCCATCATCTTCGTGCCCCCGGCGAACTGGTTGTGCTCGAACACGCCGACCGGCCCGTTCCAGACGATCGTGCCGGCGTGCGCGATGATCTCGGCGAGCTTTGCCGAGCTCTTCGGTCCGACGTCGAGGATGCGGTCCTCGGGGCCGACGTCCTCGACCGGAATGCGGTTCGCGCGCGCGAGGGCCGAGACTTCGTCGGCGACGACGACGTCGACCGGCAGCGGCACTTCGGCGCCGCGCGCCTTCATCATGTCCATGATCGCCTGCGCTTCCTTGACGAGCTCGGGTTCGGCGAGGGATTCGCCGATGCGCTTGCCGGACGCGAGCAGGAAGGTGTTCGCGATGCCGCCGCCGACGATGAGTTGGTCGACCTTCTCGGCGAGCGTCTTCAGGATCGTTAGCTTCGTCGACACCTTCGCGCCGCCGACGATCGCGACGAGCGGGCGCGCCGGGTTCTCGGTCGCCTTCGTCAGCGCGTCGATTTCGGCGCCCATCAGCATCCCGGCGCACGCGACCGGCGCGTAGCGCGCGATGCCGTGGGTCGTCGCCTCGGCACGGTGGGCGGTGCCGAACGCATCGTTGACGTAGACGTCGCACAGCGTGGCCATCTTCTTCGCGAGCTCTTCGTTGTCCTTCTTCTCGCCCTTGTTGCAGCGGCAGTTCTCGAGCAGCACGACTTCCCCGGGCTTCACGTCGAAGCCGCCCTCGACCCAGTCGCGGATCAGCCGCACCGGCTTGCCGAGCAGGTCGCCCAGGCGCACCGCGATCGGCGCGAGCGTATCTTCGGCGCGCACTTCGCCTTCGGTAGGGCGCCCCAGGTGCGAGGTCACCATCACCGCGGCGCCGCGCTCGATGCAGTAGCGGATCGACGGCAGCGACGCGCGGATGCGCGTGTCTTCGACGATGTTGCCGGCGTCGTCCTGCGGCACGTTGAGGTCGGCGCGAATGAAGACGCGCTTGCCGGCGACGTCGAGGTCAGCGAGTTTCTTGACTTGCATGGAGAGTTCTTCCGGACGAAAAAAACGCCCTGCGGGGCAGGGCGTCGGGATTGTTTCGAATTACTTGGCGAGATGCAGCGCGCGTGCCGCGTCGAGCATGCGGCAGGAATAACCCCACTCGTTGTCGTACCACGCGAGCACCTTGACGAGGTTGCCGTCCATCACGCGGGTCTGCGTCGCGTCGAACACCGACGAATGCGAATCGTGATTGAAGTCCATCGACACGAGCGGCTCCTCGTTGACCGCGAGAATGCCCTTCAGCGCGCCTTTCGCGGCTTCCTTCATCAGCGCGTTGATCTCGTCCTTCGACGTCGCGCGGCTCGCGTTGAACGTGAGGTCGACGAGCGACACGTTCATCGTCGGCACGCGCAGCGCGAAGCCGTCGAACTTGCCCTTCAGCGCCGGCAGCACGAGGCCGACGGCTTTCGCCGCGCCGGTCTTCGTCGGGATGATGTTCTGCGCCGCGGCGCGCGCGCGGCGCAAGTCCTTGTGGCGCACGTCGACCAGCACCTGGTCGTTGGTGTAGGCGTGCACCGTCGTCATCAGGCCCTTCTCGATGCCGATGTTGTCCTGCAGCACCTTCGCGACCGGCGCGAGACAGTTCGTCGTGCACGACGCGTTCGACACGACGGTCATCGCTGCCGTCAGCACGTTGTGGTTCACGCCATAAACGATCGTCGCATCGACGTCGTCGCCGCCCGGCGCCGAGATCAGCACCTTCTTCGCGCCCTGCTTCAGCAGCACTTCGGCCTTCGCCTTCGCGGTGTAGGCGCCGGTGCATTCGAGCAGCACGTCGACGCCGAGGTCGCCCCAATTGACCGCGAGCGGGTCCTTCGTCGAGAAGAACGGGATGCGGTCGCCGTCGACGATCATCACGTTGTCGCCTTCGGTCTCGACCGGGAAGCCGAAACGGCCGTGTGTCGTGTCGTACTTCGTCAGGTGGGCGTTGGTCGCGAGGTCGCCGGACGCGTTGATCGCGACGATCTCGAACTGGTCGCGCAGGCCCAGTTCGTACACTGCGCGGAGCGTGCAGCGACCGATGCGGCCGTATCCGTTGATGGCGACTTTGATGGTCATCGAAGAATCTCCCTCGAGGAAGGTGAAGTAAGCGTTGGACGGGCGATTAGAGAAGGACGGAGCGTACGGCGCGGACGACGGCGTCGGCGGTGATGTCGAAATGCTTGAAGAGGTCGGTCGCGGGAGCGGATTCCCCGAAGGTGTCGATGCCGACGACCGCGCCGTCGAGGCCGACGTACTTGTGCCACAGCCCGGTCACGCCGGCTTCGACCGCGACGCGCGGGATGCCGTGCGGCAGGACGTCGGCCTTGTATGCGGATTCCTGGCGGTCGAACACGTTCGTCGAGGGCATCGACACGACGCGCACCGCGACGCCGGCTTCGGCGAGCGTCTGCTGCGCGCTCATCGCGAGGCCGACTTCGGAACCGGTCGCAATGATGACGGCCTGGGGCGCGCCGTTCGCGGCATCCGACAGCACGTAGCCGCCGCGACGGATCGCTTCGACCTGCTCGGGTGTGCGCGCCTGGAACGGCAGGTTCTGGCGCGAGAACAGCAGCGACGACGGGCCGTCGCGGCGCTCGATCGCGTGCGCCCACGACACGGCGGACTCGACGGTGTCGCACGGCCGCCACACGTCCATGTTCGGAATCAGGCGCAGCGTCGCAGTCTGCTCGACCGGCTGGTGCGTCGGGCCGTCCTCGCCGAGACCGATCGAATCGTGCGTGAACACGAAGAGCTGCCGGATCTTCATCAGCGCGGCCATGCGCAAGGCGTTCCTCGCGTACTCGCTGAACATCAGGAAGGTCGCGGTGTAGGGGATCAGGCCGCCGTGCAGGCTGAGCCCGTTCGCGATCGCCGCCATGCCGAACTCGCGCACGCCGTAGTAAATGTAGTTGCCGCCGGTTTCCTTCGACACGCCCTTCGAGCCGGACCACAGCGTGAGGTTCGAGCCGGCGAGGTCGGCCGAGCCGCCGATGAGTTCGGGCAGCGCGGGCGCGAAGGCTTCGATGCTGTTCTGGCTCGCCTTGCGAGTCGCGATCGTCTCGGCCTTGGCAATGACCTTCGCGAGCACCGACTCGACGTGCTGCGACCAGTTCGCCGGCAGTTCGCCGTCCGTGCGGCGGCGGAATTCGGCCGCGGCGTCGGGGAACGCGGCCGCATACGCGGCGAACTTCGCGTTCCAGTCGGCTTCGTGCTGCGCGCCGGCCTCGCGCGCATCCCACTCGGCGTAAACGTCCGCGGGAACCTCGAACGGCGCGTGCGTCCAGCCCATCTGCTGGCGCGTCGCGGCGATTTCGGCGGCGCCGAGCGGTGCGCCGTGGCAGTCGTGGCAACCCTGCTTGGTCGGCGCGCCGGCGCCGATGATCGTCTTGCAGCAGATCAGCGTCGGGCGGCCGGTCTCGGCTTTCGCGGCACGGATCGCGGCGTCGATCTCGGCTGACACGTGACCCTGCACGTCGCGCACGACGTGCCAGCCGTAGGCTTCGAAGCGCTTCGGGGTGTCGTCGGTGAACCAGCCCGCGACTTCGCCGTCGATCGAGATGTTGTTGTCGTCGTAGAACGCAATCAGCTTGCCGAGACCGAGCGTGCCGGCGAGCGAGCAGACTTCGTGCGAGATGCCTTCCATCAGGCACCCGTCGCCGAGGAAGACGTAAGTGTGGTGGTCGACGATGTCGTGGCCGGGGCGGTTGAACTCCGCGGCGAGCACTTTTTCGGCGATCGCCATGCCAACCGCGTTGCTGATGCCCTGGCCGAGCGGGCCGGTCGTCGTCTCGACGCCCGCCGTGTAGCCGTATTCCGGGTGGCCCGGCGTCTGGCTGTGCAGTTGGCGGAAGCGCTTGAGCTCGTCGATCGGCAGGTCGTAGCCGGTCAGATGCAGCAGCGCGTAGATCAGCATCGAGCCGTGGCCGTTCGACAGCACGAAGCGGTCGCGGTCGGCCCATTTCGGGTTTGCGGGGTTGTGGCGCAGGTGGTGGCGCCACAGCACTTCGGCGATCTCGGCCATGCCCATCGGCGCGCCGGGGTGGCCCGAGTTCGCGTGCTGGACCGCGTCCATCGCGAGGGCGCGAATCGCGCCAGTTACCGGGTTGAAGACCGGGGGAGTGACGTTGCGCGGATTCGGCACGGCGACTGGCTGCATGGCTTTCTCTTGCCCGAAGGGCCTGGAAAAAGCGGAATTATCGCCGAAAACGAGGGGGCTTGGGTAGCGCGTGCTACAGCGCAAAAGAGGTAAGTGTCTGGTGGGGCGGAGTTATTACCGGCGGGGTAGAGCCGTGAGAACGCGTCAGACCCACTGTCGCCGCCGTTCCATCAGCTTCCAGATCAACGGGGTCAGGATCAGCTGCATTGCGAGGTCCATCTTGCCGCCCGGAATCACGATCGAGTTCGCGCGCGACATCGACGAGTCGTGGATCATCCGCAGCAGGTAGGGGAAGTCGACGCCGCGCGGGTCCTTGAAGCGGATCACGACCATCGATTCGTCGAGCGTCGGCACTTCGCGCGCGATGAACGGATTCGACGTGTCGACGACCGGAATGCGCTGGAAGTTGATGTGGGTGCGCGAGAACTGCGGAACGATGTAATGCACGTAGTCGTACATGCGGCGCAGGATCGTGTCCTGCACGGCTTCCATCGAGTAGCCGCGGATCTTGGTGTCGCGGTGCAGCTTCTGGATCCATTCCAGGTTGATCGTGGGCGCGACGCCGATCAGGAGGTCGACGTGGCGCGACACGTCGACCTTGTCGGTGACGACCGCGCCGTGAAGGCCTTCGTAGAACAGGCAGTCGGTGCCGACCGGCAGGTCTTCCCACTCGGTGAAGGTGCCGACCGGAAGGCCGAGCCGGGCGGAGTGTTCCTCGTTGTGGATGTAGTTGCGGAACCGTCCGGTCGCCGATTCGCCGTACGCCCGGAACAGGCTTTCGAGTTCCTCGAACAGGTTCGCTTCCGGGCCGAAGTGGCTGATGCCGCGCTGTCCGCCGCGCTCGGCGTCCTCGATCAGGCGTTTCATTTCGCTGCGCGTGTAGCGATGGAAGCTGTCGCCTTCGACGATCGCGGCATTGACGTGTTCGCGATGGAAAATCGCCGCGAAAGTGTCTTTCACCGTGCTGGTTCCCGCCCCCGAGGAGCCGGTCACAGCGATGATCGGATGTTTCATGGACATGACAGGTTCCGGAAAAGGGCAGTTGGAGGAAACGAAGGAATGATCAGGAAACGCCCGATTCGGTCGTGTCCGTTGCGTACATGCGGCGCGACGCGACGACGAGGACGTGTACCTCTTCAAAGGACAGTTCCGGATAACGGTCGCGGATCACGCGGTATGCGAGATGATCGAGGGTCGAATTACCCCAGCGGTTTTCCTTCGCGAAGAATGGCGCGATCAGCGCGCTCGCTTCCGCGAAAATCTCGCGGACATGGTCGTATCTGCGCCGCTCGGAAGTCGCAGGGGCGGGTGGCGCGGGCGAAAGCATCGGGATCTCGGGTGCTGCTGGCAGTCGAAAATGATAGCGTGAATCGGGCGCCGCGGCTCGGCGGTCAGGAGTGGACGGTCACCCAGTTGCGCCATTCGGTGAACAGGGTCGGATTGGCCGCGGCGATGACGCCCCGCTTGACCGCGGGGCCGGCCATCAGCGAGCCGCCGTCGAGCGCCGCGGCTTCGCCGCCGGCTTCGGACAGGATCAGGCGTCCGGCGGCGTAATCCCATAGCATCTGTCCGCCATGCAGGTAGACGTCGAGGCGCCCGGCGGCGACGAAGCACCACTCGAGCGCGCTCGAGCCGAAGTTGCGCTGCGAGAAGTACGGCGGACGGACCGCGAGCTCGTCGCCGAGGTGACGGCTGACGCGCTTGAAATCGACGCCGGCGACCGCGTCGAGCAGACGCGGGGCGGCCGGACGCAGCGGAAGTTCGACGCCGTTGAGGAAGGCGCCCGCGCCTTTCGCCGCGTAGAACGACTCGTCGGTGACCGGGTTGTAGACGACGCCGAACTGCGTCTCCTGCTCGACGAGATAGGCGATCGACACCGCGAAGAACGGGATGCCGTTGGCGAAATTCGTCGTGCCGTCGATCGGGTCGATGCACCACATTCCGCTGCGGCCGGCGCTCCACAGTCGCGCCTGTTCCGGGCCGGTCATTTCCTCGCCGAGCACCGGCCCGGGCATCAGTTCCGGCAGCGCCTGCGCGAAACGGTGCTGCGATTCGAGGTCGGCCTCGGTAAACAGCGAGCCGTCAGCCTTGCGGTTGCGCGCGGTCTTGAGGTAACGCGGCAGGATAACGTCACGCGCAATTTCGCGCACCAGCGATTCGAGCGCGTGCACCGAGGCGAGACGTTGTGCGCCGGTATGCACTAGCTGTCCTTCCACTTGATCGAACAGCCGATGCTCGGCGTCTGCACGCGCGGGCCTTCCCCGGTGCGCGCGACCTGCAGCATCGCGTCGAAGAGTTCGCGCGCGGCGTCGGGCGCCGCCGGGCCGCGCCCCGACGGGTCGAGACGGCCGCGATATTGCAGCTCGAGCCTGGCGTTGAAGCCGAAAAAATCCGGCGTGCAGACGGCGCCGTAGGCCTTCGCGACGGCCTGCGTCTCGTCCATCACGTACGGAAACGGAAACGCGAGTTCGCGCGCCACGCGCTCCATGTTCGGCCACGAGTCCTCCGGGTAGTCGGAGGGATCGTTCGACATGATCGCGATGCTGCCGATTCCGTGCGGCTCGAGCTCGCGGGCGTCGCGGATGATCCGGTCGATGACCGCCTTGACGTAAGGGCAGTGGTTGCAGATGAACATCACGAGCAGGCCGTTCGGCCCGCGCGCCGACGCGAGGCTGTGACGTCGGCCGTCAACGCCGGGAAGATCGAAATCCGGGCCGTGCCATCCGAAGTCGCACACCGGGGTGGTCATCGCGGCCATTCGGGCGCTCCCGTGAAACAAGTTTTTCTATAATAGCACGATGATTTCGCGCTTCTTTTTCCCCCAGCCCTTGCCTGCCGAGGGCGAAATTCCCCTTCCCGACGCGCTCGCGCACCACGCGTTCCGGGTGCTCCGGCTGCGCGACGGCGCCGCCGCCGTGCTGTTCGATGGCAGCGGCGATGAAGTCTCGGTCCGCCTGATGTCGCGCGGAAAGGGCGGCGTCGCGCTGCTGGCGGAGCGCCAGGCGGTCGGCCGCGAGTCGCCGCTCGAACTCGTGCTCGTGCAGGCGCTCGCGAGCGGCGAGAAAATGGACTGGATCGTCCAGAAGGCAGTCGAACTCGGCGTGTCGACGATTATCCCGCTGCAGGCCGAGCGCTCGGTCTTGCGCCTCGCGGGCGAGCGCGCGACGAAGCGCGTCGAGCATTGGCGTCAGGTCGCGATCGCGGCGTGCGAGCAGAGCGGCCGGAACCGCGTCCCGGCAATCGAGCCGATCGTCGGCTTGCGCGAATACCTCGCGCGCGGCGGTGACGCGCAGCGGCTCGTTCTGTCCCCGGTCGGCGGCGTGCGGGTCGCGACGCTCCCCCGGCCCGACACTGCGCTTCACCTGCTGATCGGGCCCGAGGGCGGCTGGTCGGACGAGGAGTTCGCCGCCTGTCACCGCGCCGGGTGCGTCGCGATCGGGCTCGGGCCGCGCGTGCTGCGGACCGAAACCGCCGGCCTCGCCGCGGTCGCTGCGCTGCAGACCCTTTGGGGAGATTTCTGACGGCCGAAGAACCGCCTGCACGCGCGCAGCCGTCTTCGACACGTCCCCCCGGTTACAGCGTGCAACCGCCGCAGCTTCGAGGAACTGTCATTCCGCTAGAATAGCGGCAGACAGCGCGCCCGCTCGCGACGGACGCGGCTCAACGACATGGACCGGTGACGGCTTGAACGGCGAAACGACTCAGACCCAGACTCTGGCTTCAAACGAAATGCCCGATACCACCGATCAGTTCGTCGCCTGGGTGCGCGGCGCCGCCCCCTACATCCATGCGTTCCGCGGAAAGACTTTCGTCATCGGCTTCGGCGGCGAGGTCGCGGCCGGCGAACGCGCGCAAAGCCTCGCGTACGACTGCAACCTGCTCGCGGCGCTCGGGATCCGCCTCGTGCTCGTGCACGGCGCGCGGCCGCAGATCGACGCGGAGCTCGCGCGCCGCGGGCTCGAGCCCCGCTATCACAACGGGCTCAGGGTCACCGACGCGGCGGCGCTCGAATGCGTGAAGGCGGCGATGGCCGTGACGCGGATCGAGGTCGAAGCGCTGCTGTCGCAGGGGCTGCCGAACACGCCGATGGCGGGCAGCTACATGCGCGTGACCGGCGGAAATTTCATCACGGCCCGGCCGGTTGGCGTTGTCGACGGCGTCGACTACCAGTACACCGGGGCGGTGCGGAAGATCATCGCCGAGGAGATCAACGCCGATCTCGACCAGCAGAACGTCGTGCTGATCAGCCCGCTCGGCGTGTCGCCGGCCGGCGAGATCTTCAATGTCCCGATGGAGGAGGTCGCCGAAGCGGTCGCGGTCGCGGTGAAGGCGGAGAAGCTGATCTACCTGTGCGACGCCCCGGGACTGCTCGATGCCGAGCAGCGTCTGATCGATTCGGTGACGGCCGACGAGGCCGAGCGCATGTTCGACGCGGGCGAGGGGTTGACCGAGGATCTGCACCTGTATCTGCCGTGTGCGATCCGCGCGGTGCGTCGCGGCGTCGCGCGTGCGCATCTGATCGATCACGACAAGGACGGCGGCCTGCTGCTCGAGTTCTTCACGCACGCGGGCGTCGGGACGATCGTGTCGCGCGACCCGCTGTTTCGCCTGCGCGAGGCGACTGTCGAGGACGTCGGCGCGCTGGTCGCGATGATGTCGCCGATGGAGGCCGACGGGACGTTGGTGCGGCGAGGCCGGGAGTTGCTCGAGCAGGAGATCGGCCGCTTCTCGGTCGTCGAGCACGACGGCGTGCTGGTTGGCTGCGCGGCGCTTTACCCGTTCAGCAACGAGCGCGCGGCCGAACTGGCGTGCCTTGCCGTCACCCCTGAATTCCGCCGCGCCGGGCTAGGCGACCAGCTCCTGCGGCGCATCGAACAACGTGCCCGCGGACAGCGGCTCGAGCGGCTGTTCGTGCTGACGACGCGCACCGCGCACTGGTTCCGGGAGCGCGGTTTCAGCGAGACGGATCCGGAGGCGCTGCCGCGGCAGAAGCGCGAGTTGTACAACTACCAACGCCGCTCCAAGGTCTTCACGAAGCCGCTATGACCGGAACGGGCCCTTTTTCGCCGGCGCACGGTCCGAAAGCGCGGGACCATCGGGTCGCGGCCGTGACGAAGAAGGGCGCCCGTCGCGCAGCTTGGGCGCCGTTCGTCGCGGGCGCGGCCGCGCTCCTGCTTTCGGCGCTGTCGGCCGTTGTCGGCTCGAGTTCGGCCGCCGACGGGAACGTCTTCGCGGTCGCCGCCGTCGTCGTCGCGACCGGTGTGCTGGCGGGTGTCGCCTATCGGCTCGAGTTCGTGCGACGCGACAGGCGCCGGGAGGACGACGAGAGCGTCCTCGGCGCCCGTCTCGATGCTCTTTTCGGCGCGCCGGACGAGGCGTCCCCGGACACGCGCGATCCCTTGTCGCGGCTCGATGCGGTAGGCGACGAATTGCGGCGCTTGCGCGAGATCGCGGAAGGCGTCCACGGCGTCGAAGCCTTGTTTGAAGACGAACGCGTGGCGTGGATCAGCCCGTCGATCGAACGCCTCACGGGGTGGCGGCCGGCCGACTGCGTCGCCGCACCCGACGCGCTCGCGCTGCTCGTGCATGAGTCGGACCGCGCCTACTGCCTGCGGATGGCGCAGCGTGTCGCCGACGGCGCGGCCGGCGAGGACTTCGAGATGCGGTTGGTGCACGACGATGGCAGCATCTGCTGGGTTGCCTGTCACTGGCGTCCGCTCGGGGACTGCAGCGCGAAGCCGCTGCGGCTGAGAATGTCGGCCGAAGACATCCAGGGGCGCAAGGAAACCGAGTATAAGCTGCTCGAAACCGTCACCGAGCTGCGCCGGGCGCAGGCGCTGCGCGAGCGCTACCTGTCGCGCAGCAACGACGAACGCCAGCGTCTGGCGGCGCTGCTGAATGTGATCCGGCTCGGCATTCTGTTCATGGACCGGGATCATCGCGTTCTTTACTACAACCGCGCGATGCTGCGCATCTGGGGGTTCGGGCCGGACGAAAACCTCATCGGTGTGCGCGATGTCGTGATCCAGAATCGCGTCGCCCCGTTGCTTGAACAACCGGAAGCGTATTTCGAGCATATCGAGGGCGTGCTGCACCAGCAGGGGGTCAGCGAGCCTTACGAAATTCACATGCGGGACGGACGCACGGTTACCGATATCTCGGCGGTCGTCGAAGCGGCGCAGGGACGTCGTTGGATCGGCCGCGTGTGGATCTACGAGGACGTCACCGAACAGCGGCAGATCGCGCAGCGGATGGTGGAACTGGCCGAACGCGACCCGCTGACGAACCTGTTCAACCGCCGACGATTCCATGAGGAGCTGGACCGCCTTCTTGCCGATGCCGAGCGTCGGGGCGTGAAAGTCGGGCTGGTCGCGATCGATCTCGACGGGTTCAAGCCGATCAACGACAAGTTCGGCCATCAGGCGGGAGACGAAGTGCTCATCGGTCTGGCTCACGAGGTCGGTGCGGTAATCCGCCGCAACGAAATGTTCTTCCGCCTCGGGGGCGACGAATTCGCCGTCCTGGTGGCCGACACACGAGAGGCGGATCTGCGCGAGCTCGCCCGGCGTCTTCTCGACGTCATCGGGACCCGTCGCTTCGTGTTCGCCGGCGAGACGGTCGGCGTCACCGCGAGCCTCGGGCTCGCGACCTTTCCGTGTCACGCGGATTGCGCCGAGCGGCTCATCGCGGTCGCCGACGAGGCGATGTACTGCTCGAAGAATCGCGGGCGCAATCGCTGGACGCTCGCGGGACAGGACGGCGAATCCGATAGAATGCAACGACTCGAGTCCGATTAACCCGATTGCGGAGGGGAATGAAAGATGGCCCGTATGGTTGAATGCATCAAGCTGGGGCGGGAAGCGGAAGGGCTGGACGTGCCGCCGGTGCCGGGCGCGCTCGGCAAGCGCATCTACGAAAACGTGTCGAAGGAAGCGTGGCAGCAATGGGTCAAGTACCAGACCATGCTGATCAACGAGAACAGGTTGAACCTGATGGACGCCCGCGCTCGCAAGTACCTCGCCGAGCAGATGGAGAAGCATTTCTTCGGCGGCGGGGCCGACCAGGTCGGCGGCTACGTTCCTCCGTCGCAATAAGCTCGGGTTCCCGGCAACGGTAAACGAAAAAAGGGACGGTGACTCCGTCCCTTTTTCGTGGGCCTTCGGCGGCCAGTCGGGTCTTAGCCCCGGTGGTGCGCGCCGTCCGCGGCGTCAGATCCGGCCCGCTTCCCGCTCCAGCGCCTCGATGCCCTCGTGGCGGACGTCGCGTCCCTTGACCATGTAGACGACGTATTCCGCGATGTTCTTCGCGTGGTCTCCGACCCGTTCGATCGATTTCGCGATGAACAGCACGTCAAGCGCTCGGGTGATCAGGCGCGGATCTTCCATCATGTAGGTGATCAGCTGGCGCGTGATTCCCTTGAAGATCGCGTCGACCTCCTTGTCCTTGCGCGCGATGTCCGGCGACGACGACGGATCCATCCGCGCGAAGGCGTCGAGCGAGCGTTGCAGCAGGTCGACGGCCATCGACGCAATGTGACGCAGCTCGACCTTGGGTACGAAGACGGCGTCCGAGTCGACGATATGCCGGCCCGCCTTCGCGATCTTCTTCGCTTCGTCGCCGACTCGCTCCAGGTCGGTGACCATCTGCACCATCGTCATGACCATGCGCAGATCCCCGGCTTGCGGTGCATGCCGCGCGATCAGCTCGATGCAGGCTTCGTCCAGCGCGACTTCCTGCTCATTCACGCGACGGTCGTCTACGATCACCGCCTCGATCGCGGCGAGATCTCCGCTGTCGAGCGCGTCGATCGCGCGCGTCAGTTGCTGGACGACGAGGCCGCCCATCTCGAGCAAGCGTTTTTGAAGGCCTTCGAGTTCCGTGTCGAATTGCGTAAAGGTGTGTTTGTTGGCCATCGTATGTCCTCTCGATCCGCGCAAGCCTAGCAGCGGAATGTGACGCCGGTGTTTAACCGCGCCGCCGCTCGATGACGGGCGCGACCCGTTGCGCGACGCCCTCTGCAGTCGCCAGCAGCAGCACGTCAGCACCGCGGCGGGCGAACAGGCCGTTGGTCACGACGCCGACGATCTGGTTGATCTCGGATTCGAGCGACCGGGGGTCGGTGATCTGCAAGCCGTGGAGGTCGATGATGAGGTTCCCGTTGTCAGTGGTGCATCCGTCGCGCAGCTTCGGCGAGCCGCCGAGGCGCGCGAGTTCGCGTTCGACCTGGGCCCGTGCCATCGGGATGACTTCGACCGGCAGCGGAAAGCGGCCGAGACGCTCGACGAGCTTGCTCGCGTCGCAGATGCAGACGAAGCGTCGGGCGACCGCGGCGACGATCTTCTCGCGCGTCAACGCCGCGCCGCCACCCTTGATCATGCAGAAGCCGCCGTCGATCTCGTCCGCGCCGTCGACGTAAATCGGCAAGTCGGCGACGTCATTCAAATCGAAGAGGCGGATGCCGAGCGCTTCGAGACGGCGCGAGCTCGCTTCGGAACTCGATACCGCGCCGGCGATCCGGCTCTTCATCGCGGCGAGCCCGTCGATGAAATGATTGACCGTCGAGCCGGTGCCGACTCCGACGATCATGCCGTCCTCGACGTAATCGAGCGCGGCGGTCGCGGCGGCTTTCTTGAGTTGATCCTGGTCCATTGCGATATCCCGCCCGTTGAGGTGCTTATACGAGACCGTCGAACAGCTGCACGAGCACCGCATCGCCGGCTGCGACGTCTCCGCGTTCCTCGGGAAGCACGATGAAGCAGTTCGCCTCCGACATCGAGCGCAGCACGCCCGAGCCCTGGGTCCCGGCGAGGCGGACCACGTTTCGTCCGCCGGCCGCGGAGAGATGTCCGCGCAGGAACTCGCGGCGGCCCGGCCGTTTAGGGATCGTTTCGGCAATCGTGACTTCGAACATCACCGGCTGCGGCAGCGGCGACACCCCGGAAAGTGCGAGCAGCGCTTCCTGGACGAACTGATAGAACGTCACGAGCACGGCGACCGGGTTGCCGGGGAGGCCGAACAGCCATGCGTCGCCGATGCGCCCGAACGCCATCGGGCGGCCGGGCTTGATGTCGATCTTCCAGAACGCGACTTCCCCGAGGCGGTTGACGAGCTCGCGAATGAAATCCGCCTCGCCGACCGACACGCCGCCGCTCGTCAGGATGACGTCCGCGTTGCGGGCGGCTTCGCGGAAAGCGGCTTCGAGCGCCGCCGGCTCGTCCTGCACGACGCCCATGTCGAGGATGTCGCAGCCGAGCCGCGCTAGCGCCCCGAAGAGCGTGTAGCGGTTGCTGTCATACACTTCGCCGGGGCCGAGCGGCCTGCCGATCGACGCGAGTTCGTCGCCGGTGGAGAAGAACGCGACGCGAAGCGGCCGCCGCACGACGACGTCGGCGATGCCGAGCGATGCGATCAGACCGAGTTCCGCCGGCCCGCAGCGCTTGCCGCGGGGGAGTGCGACGCTGCCGATCGCGAGATCCTCGCCGGCAAGCCGCAGATTCTGTCCCGATCTCTGGCCCGGCGGGACGAAAACGCGGCCGGCTTCGCTCCGTGTCATTTCCTGCACGACGATCGTGTCCGCGCCCTGCGGAATCGGCGCGCCGGTCATGATTCGTACCGCCTGGCCCGCGCCAACGATGCCGGTAAAGGGCTTGCCGGCGAACGCCGTGCCGACGACGGCGAGCGTGGTTTCATCCTCTCCGAGGTCCGCGAAGCGCACGGCGTACCCGTCCATCGCGGAGTTGTCGTGCGCGGGGACGTTGCAGGGGGCGATGACGTCTTCGGCGAGGACGCGGCCGAGTGCGTCGCGAACTGCGACCCGCTCCCAGCCTGTCACCGGTGACAGCCGTTCGAAGATCGCGCGCCGCGCATCCGTGGTCGAGAGGCTTGGGGGGCGGGGCGAGCGATCCTGCGCAGAGTTCTGTTCCATGGGTCGATTCCGGTGCTGCGGCCCGATGGCCGTCGTGAGGGCCATTATTATCACAGATGCCGCCTCGCCGGCATCCGCGTTTCAGGCAAGAAAAAAGGGCGGTCCGGCCGCCCCTTTTTTCATCCGCGATGCGGTGCGAATTTCAGCGCAGGCCGGCTGCGTAGTCCGAGACCGCCTTGATCTCCGCGTCGGTCATTTTCAGTGCGATCGTCTGCATCATCAGGTTGGGGTCGTTCTTGCGGACCCCGTCGCGGAACGCCTTTAGCTGCGCTTCGGTGTATTCGGCGAACTGGCCCGAGATGCGCGGGTATTGGGCGGGCAGACCGGCGCCGGCGGGGCCGTGACAGCCAGCACATGCCGGAACGCCCTTCGACGCGATGCCGGCGCGCCAGATGTCCTGGCCGCGCTTCGCGGTTTCGGCGTTCGTGGCGGCCGCGGGCTGAAGCTGCTGCGACGAGAAATGGACCGCGAGCGCCTTCATGTCGGCATCCTCGAGTCCGGCGACCATCGCGCCCATCACCGGGTTTTCGCGTACGGCGGGCTTGCCGTCCCACGACTTGAACTCCCTCAGCTGCTTGTAAAGGTATTCCTCGTGCTGATCGGCGATCTTCGGATTCACCGGAACGACGCTGTTGCCATCCGCGCCATGACAGCCGGCGCAAATCGTCTCGGCGGTCTGTTTCGCCTTGGCGAGATCGGGAGCCTGGTCCTGGGCGTGGAGGCCGCCTGCAACCAGCAGCAGCGAGAGCAGCAGGGAACGCTTGATCATGATGTCCTCAGAAAGCCGTGAGCGGGTGTCACAAACGCGCTATTCTATATCAAGTACCCCGTTTTGCGCGATGCAAGGTGGGCAAGTGCGCAATCCCGCCTCCGCTTTCTCCGATTTCCGATGCCAATCTTCCGCAACGCACGATTCGAAATTTCCGTCTCGAAAACAGCCGGGCTGCCGCCGCCGGACGGAGCGGAGATCGCGTTCGCCGGGCGCTCGAACGCGGGCAAGTCGAGCGCGATCAACACGCTTGCCGGGCATACTCGCCTCGCCTATGTGTCGAAAACGCCGGGGCGCACGCAGCTGATCAATTTCTTCCGGCTCAATTGCGGCGCCGTGCTCGTCGACCTTCCGGGCTACGGGTTCGCGAAGGTGCCGGAAGCCGTGCGGCGACAGTGGCAGGGGCTGCTCGAGGACTATCTCCGGAGGCGCGAGAACCTCGTCGGCCTCGTGCTTATCATGGACTCGCGCCATCCGCTGACGCCGCTCGACCGGCAGATGATCGACTGGTTCGTCCCCGGAGGGCGGCCGATCCACGTGCTGCTGACGAAGTCCGACAAGCTGTCGCGCAACGAGGCCGCGGCGACGCTCGCGAGCGTGCGCCGCGAGCTTGCGGCGCTCGGGCCGCAGATCAGCGTGCAGCTCTTCTCGAGCCTGAAGAAAATCGGCATGGAGGAGGTCGAGCATAAAGTCGCCGAGTGGCTGAGCCTTCCGACCGAGGATCTTCCGGCGATTCCGACGGCCGCGGAACTGCGCGCGGCGGGAAAGTGAGCACAAGGCGCCGCAGAAAATAAAAAACCCCGGGCTAAAGGGGATAAAGCCCGGGGTCAAACGCCTTAACTGGATTAAGGCACCCGCTCAGGGAGGTGAAGCGGGAGATGGCTCGTCGCCATCTGAAGAGTAAGATGAGCCTCTTTCCGGCGAAGTTCCACTTCACCGCGTTACCGAGTGTATCCCCCCTCAATTCCCTGGATCGACGATGCGCCCTAACGGAATATTTCCCGCGACCCGCATGCGGCGGATGCGCCGCGACGATTTTTCGCGCCGCCTGATGCGCGAATCACGCCTCTCGACCGATGACCTGATCTACCCCGTGTTCGTCCTCGAAGGCAACGGCGTGACCGAGGCCGTGCCGTCGATGCCCGGCGTGAACCGGGTGTCGCTCGACAAGCTGCTGCACGTTGCCGAGGAGGCGGTCGCGCTCGGCGTGCCGGCGCTGGCGCTGTTCCCGGTCATCGATGCGAAAGGCAAGACTCCCGGCGCGGAAGAGGCCTGGAATCCCGACGGACTCGTGCCGCGCGTCGTGCAGGCGTTGAAGGCGCGCTTCCCGGAACTCGGCGTGATCACCGACGTCGCGCTCGACCCGTACACCAGCCACGGCCAGGACGGGCTGATCGATCCGGACGATCCGCGCGGCTATGTGCTCAACGACGAAACGCTCGAGGCGCTCGCGAAACAGGCACTGTGCCATGCCCAGGCCGGGGCCGACGTCGTCGCGCCGTCGGACATGATGGACGGGCGCGTCGGGCGCATCCGCGCTGAACTGGACGGCGATCGCCGTATCCACACGCGGATTCTCGCGTATGCCGCGAAGTACGCGTCGAGCTTCTACGGCCCGTTTCGCGACGCGGTCGGCTCGGCCGGGAATCTCGGCAAGGGCAACAAGTACACGTACCAGATGGACCCGGCGAATTCAGACGAGGCGATCCGCGAAGTCGCGCTCGACATCGCCGAAGGCGCCGACATGTTCATGGTCAAGCCGGGCATGCCTTACCTCGACATCGTGCGTCGCGTGAAAACGGAACTCCAGGTGCCGACCTACGTGTATCAGGTCAGCGGCGAATACGCGATGCTGAAGGCCGCGATCGCCAACGGCTGGCTCGCGGAGGAAGCGTGCGTGATGGAAGCGCTGCTCGCGTTCAAGCGCGCCGGCGCCGACGGCATCCTGACCTATTTCGCGCTCGACGCCGCGCGTTGGCTGAAGGCGGCCGGCTGAGCTTCGCGCTGCGCTCCGCCGCCTTCAGGCCAGCCAGGGCCGCGCGGCGCGATGCAGATCCAGAATCGAAGCGATCTTCAGGTCGACATACGCCGGCTGCCGCAGCCCGCGGCCGACCAGCACCGTCTTCATCCCGAGCCGTTTCGCGGTGCGCAGGTTTTCGGCCGTGTCCTCGACTAGTACGCAGCGGCCCGGGTTCAGCCGATGGTCGTGCAGCAGGTGGCGGAAGGCCGCGACGCCGGGCTTCGGATGAAAGCGCATCTGCTCGATGCCGAAAACATCGTTGAAATGACGCCGGATGCCCATTACGCTTACGACCGCTTCGGCGTAACGCTGCGGCCCGTTCGAGAACACGATCTTTCTGCCCGGCAGCCGGCGCAGCATCGCGCGCAGCGCGCGGTCGAACACCATCAGCTTGCGTAGTTTCTCGAAGCGGTGCGTCGCTTTGAGAAAGTGATGCGGGTTCGTGCCGTGATGGCGGACCAGTCCGAGCAGCGTCGCGCCGTAGCGGTGCCAATACTGCACGCGCAGCGCGTTCGCTTCTTCCTGACTCAGCGACAGCTGCTGCGCGACGTACGCGGTCATGCTGCGGTTGATGTGCGGGAAGATGTGCGCGCTGGCGTCGTGGAGCGTGTTGTCGAGGTCGAACAGCCACACCGGTGGCGCGAGCCCCGGGCTCATGCTGCGGATTTGCGCGGCTGGAAGCGCATCACCGCGCGTCCGTCGTCGGTGACCTTCGGCTGCGCCTTCCACGCGTGACCCTGGACGATTTCGAAGGTGGCGGGCAGCCGGCCCTCCCGGCGCAGCGCGTCGAGCGCGCTCCGTGCCGCGGCCCAGCCGGATTTACCTGTGAGCCCGCGGGGCCGTGCCGTGCTTGCGTTGGCGCTGCCGGAGAGCCGCAAGTCGCGCAGCAATTCGTCGAGGTCGCTGTACGTAAGCGTCAGGACTTCCATGTCCATCACGGGGTCGGAGAATCCGGCCGCGACCAGCGCGTCACCGAGGTCGTGCATATCGATGAAGCGGTGCACCCGCTCGCCGTACGCTTGGGGCAGCGCGACGCGCAGTTCCGCGAGCGTGTCGGGGCCGAGCGACGAGAACATCAGCATGCCGTCGACTTCGAGCACACGGTGCATTTCACGCAAGGCCGGCAGGGGGTCGGCGAGCCAGTTCAGCATCAGGTTCGACCACACGAGCGACATGCTGGCCCGGGCGAGCGGCAGCGCGCCGGCGTCGGCGCAGACGAGCGATGGCGTGGCAGGGCGGCCGAGGGCGCGCAGCCGGCCGAACAGCCCGCGGTCCCCGCGCGCGCGTTCGAGCATCGGCAGCGCGAAGTCGACGCCGACCCGCGTCGCGGACGGGAACCGCTTGGCGAGCACGTCGAAGTCCGCGCCCGTGCCGCAGCCGAGATCGAGGATGCGCTTCGGCGCGATCCGGATGTAATCGAGCCGCTCGTCCATCCGGCGCGCGACTTCGCGCGCGAGTACCGAGACTTCGTCGTACGTTGCGGCGGCGCGGCCGAAACGCCGGATCAGCAGGTCGCGATCGAGCGCGAAGTCCTTCCCCGTCGCCATCCGCTCAAATCGCGCGCAGCCCGAGGCGTTCGAACAGCGCCTCGTCGCGGTCGGCGTCCGGGTTGTCGGTCGTCAGCAGACGGTCGCCGTAGAAGATCGAATTCGCGCCGGCCATGAAGCACAGGGCCTGCAGCTCGTCGTTCATCTGCTGGCGGCCGGCCGACAGGCGCACGTAGCTTGCCGGCATCATGATGCGGGCCGCTGCGATCGTCCGCACGAATTCGAACGGGTCGATTTTCTCGACGCCTTCGAGCGGCGTGCCGGGCACCGCGACGAGATTGTTGATCGGCACCGATTCGGGCGGGGGTGCCATGTTCGCCAGTTGCGCGAGCAGGCCCGCACGGCCCGCACGGCCTTCACCCATGCCGACGATGCCCCCGGAGCAGACGTTGATGCCGGCTCCGCGGACCTGTTCGAGCGTGTCGAGGCGGTCGGCGAGCGTGTGCGTCGTGATGATCCGGCCGTAGAACTCCGGCGCGGTGTCGAGGTTGTGGTTGTAATAGTCGAGCCCAGCTTCCTTCAGTTGCAGCGCCTGGTCGCCTTTCAGCATGCCGAGCGTCACGCAGGTTTCGAGGCCGAGCGCCTTGACCTCCCGCACCATCGCGAGCACGGTGTCCATGTCCTTGTCCTTGGGACCGCGCCATGCCGCGCCCATGCAGAAGCGCGAGGCGCCCTTCGCCTTCGCCGCCTTCGCATGCTCGACGACCTCGGCGACGCGCATCAACTGTTCGCGGTCGAGCCCGGTGTGGTGCCGGGCCGATTGCGAGCAGTAGCCACAGTCCTCCGAGCAGCCACCGGTCTTGATCGAAAGCAGAGTCGAACGCTGTACCGCGTTGGCGTCGAAATGCTCGCGGTGGACCTGCTGCGCGCGGAACAGCAGGTCCATGAAAGGCTGCTCGAACAGCGCGACCGCTTCGGCGACGGTCCATTTTCTCGGCGGCGTGACGACCGCCGCGTCCGGGCTCTCGGTGGTCCTGCACTCAGAAGTCATTGTCATGAAAGCGATTCCGCAGTGTAATTCAAAATTACCGCATATTCGTCGATAGCCCGAAACCTTGTCAAACGTGCTCGCTGTCCTGCGCCGCGGCCTGCCCGCAGTCGCCAATTTTCTGCTGCCGCAAGACTGCTTCGTGTGCGGTGACGAGTGCGGCCCCGATCCGCTTTGCGTCGCGTGCCGGGCGATGCTGCCGCGCCAGCCGGCAGGCTGCCCGGTGTGCGCGGTGCCGACGACGGAGGGGGTGACCTGTGGCCGTTGCCTGCGGGACCCGCCCGCTTTCGACGCTACGCACGCGGCGTTCGCGTACGCGTTTCCACTCGACCGCATCGTGCAGGCGCTCAAGTATCGGCACCGGCTCGCACTCGCCGGCTTCCTCGCCGATGGGCTGCTTCCGTTCGTTCCGTCGGAGAAAGCCGTGCTGCTGCCGATGCCGCTGCATGTTCGCCGCCTGCGCGAGCGCGGTTTCAACCAGGCGGTCGAAGTCGCGCGCCCGCTTGCGCGCGCCACCGGCCTGCCGCTCGAACTCGGCGCCGTGGGGCGCGTGCTGAACACCGCGCCGCAGGCCTCCTTGCCGTGGAAGGCGCGGCGCGTCAATATGCGCGGCGCCTTCCGATGCGATGCGGTGTTCACCGGCAAGACCGTGATCGTCGTCGACGACGTCATGACGACCGGGGCGACGCTCGACGAACTCGCCCGGACGCTCAAACGCCACGGCGCCGCACGGGTCGAAAACCTCGTCGTCGCCCGAACGCCTTCACCTGCCTGACATGCTCGACATCGTCCTGTTCCAGCCCGAAATCCCGCCGAACACCGGCAACACGATCCGGCTCGCCGCGAACACCGGCGCGCGGCTGCACCTCGTGCGGCCGCTCGGCTTCGATCTTTCCGATCGCCAACTCGCGCGCGCCGGGCTCGACTATCACGATCTAACGACCGTGACGATCCACGACGACTGGAACGCCTGTCTCGATACACTCGGCGGGCGTCGCATCTTCGCGCTGAGCACCGGAGGGCAGACACGCTACGACCGCGCCGATTATCGGCCCGACGACGTGCTGCTGTTCGGGCGCGAAACGAGTGGGCTGCCACCGGAGATTCTGGCAGCCGTGCCGGACACGCAGCGGCTGCGGATTCCGATGTTTCCATCGAATCGCAGCGTGAACCTGTCGAACGCGGTCGCGGTCGTCGTTTTCGAGGCCTGGCGGCAGATGGGGTTCGTGGGCGGCCGATAGGATCGCGCCGCCGCCCCCGCGGTCGGCGGCGGACTTACTCGTGCTTCGGCTCGCGCGACAGGAGCTGCTCGACGACTTCGCGCGGTCCGAGGCGCGGGCTGTGCAGCAGCGCGTCGACCGCCTCGCACAGCGGCATGCGGACGTCGTGGCGCGCAGCGAGCTTCACGACCTCGCGCGCGGTCGGGACGCCTTCGGCGACATGGCCGAGTTCGCCGAGGATCTCGTTCAGCGTCTTGCCCTGCGCGAGCGCGAGGCCGACGCGCCGGTTGCGCGACAAGTCGCCGGTGCACGTCAGGATCAGGTCGCCCATGCCGGCGAGGCCCATCAAGGTCTCGGCACGTCCGCCGAGCGCTTCGGCGAGCCTCGCGATTTCCGCCAGCCCGCGGGTGATCAGCGCGGCGCGGGCATTCAGGCCGAAGCCCATGCCGTCGGACACGCCGGCCGCGATCGCAAGCACGTTCTTTACCGCGGCGCCGATTTCGGCCCCGGGAAGGTCGGAGTTCGCGTAGATGCGAAACCGCGGCTGGTGAAGCGTCTGCCCCCAGTGTTTCGCGAACGCGGGGTCGGTAGCCGCGAGCGTCACCGCGGTCGGCATCGCGCGTGCGACTTCGGCGGCGAAGCTTGGACCGGTCAGTACCCCGCATGCGGCGTCCGGTCCGAGGGCGTCGGCGACGATTTCGTGCGGCAGCTTCCCGGTCCCGGCTTCGAGCCCCTTGCACGCCCAGATCAGCGGCGTGCCCGGCTGGAAACGATGAAGGTCGTTGACCGCGGCGCGCAGGCCCGCGAGCGGCGTGACGACGAGGTGGAGGTCGGCTTCACGGGCCGCCGCGCCGAAATCGGCGGTCAGTTCGAGTTCGCCGGGCAGCGGGACGCCGGGGAGGTAGCGCGCGTTGCTGCGACTCTCGGCAAGCGTACGCATGTGCTCGGGATCCCGTCCCCACAGGACGACACGATGTTTCGCGCAGAATGCGAGCGCGAGCGCCGTGCCCCACGCTCCGGCGCCGAAAACGGCGATGCGCACCGGGCTCAAACGCCCCACGCCTCGGTTACGCGCAGGTAGCCCGAAGCGCCGTCCTTGTGCCGGACCTGGATCCAGCCGTTGCCCGGCTGCGAGACGAACTCGAGGACGACATCCTTGACGGTTTCGAATGCGACGGGCGCGTCTTCGGCGGGATTCTGCCGGACCGAAGCGCGCGCGGCCGTCACCTGCACAGTGCGTTTGTCGGACAGCGCCCGCCGTTCGACCCAGGTCAGCGCGCCGGCCGCGTCACGCACCTTCACCCACTTGTCGAGCGTGACGACAACTTCGAGCGGCGTGCCGGCGGCGACGATGAACAGACGCTTGCCCTTCTCCGAAGGCGCGTCGTACATGATCGACGGCTGCCCCACCGAACGGTACTCGATCGCCTGCGCGAGGCTCGTCGAACTGACGAGCACCGCGACGAGACCGAGGACTCGGGAGATCGCGAGCGCGCGGCTCACTGGATCGGAAGCTCGCCGGTCTTTGCCGACGCCGCCTGTTGTTGCTGGGCTTGATACAGCGATTCGAAGTTCACCGGAGCGAGGATCACCGGCTGAAATCCGGCGCGGGTGATCGCGTCGGAGATCGTTTCGCGCGCATACGGGAACAGGATGTTCGGGCATCCGATCATCATGACCGGTTCGAGATCGTCTTCCGGCACGTTGCGGATCTGGAAGATGCCGGCTTGGGCGGCTTCGACGAGGAAGACGTTGCGGTCATCGGGCAGCTTCGCCGAAACGGTGACTGTCAGCGTGACTTCGAAGACGCCTTCGTCGATCTTGCTTCCCTCGGTCCGCAGTTGGACGTTGACCTGCGGATTTTCGCGATCGAGGAAAATGCGCGGCGCGTGCGGGACTTCGAGCGAGAGGTCCTTGACATAGAGCTTTTCGATCGAGAAGACGGGCTGTTCGGCTTGGGCGTTTGCGGTCATGTTTGGCCTGAAGTTTTGCGGATCGATTAGGGGCCCGGGTGCGGGCGGCGAAGGGTGTGTCAGGAGGCCGTGTGTCAGGAGGCCGCGAGCAGGTTGTCGAGTTTGCCGGCGTGGTCGAGCGCGAACAGATCGTCGCAGCCGCCGACATGGTAATCGCCGATGAATATCTGTGGAACCGTCCTGCGCCCCGTCAGCTGCGTCATTTCGTCGCGCCGGGCGGGATCCTGGTCTACGCGGATCTTCTCGATGTCGGCGACGCCCTTGCGCTTGAGCAACTGCTCGGCGCGCACGCAGTAAGGACAGACCGCGGTGGCATACATCCTGATGTTCGGCATGTTCATTTCCTCTTTCGGCTGATCGGCTGTCCGGCTTTCTCCCACTCGTGGAGACCGCCCCGCAGATTGAAGAGTTTCTCGAAGCCGGCTTTCCGAAGCGTCCCGATCGCGGCCGCCGAGCGGGCTCCCGTCGCGCAATAGACGATCAGCGGACGCGACTTGAGCTTTTCGAGCTCGGCCTTGCGGCGCTCGAATTCGCTGACCGGGATGTGGCGCGCGTTCGGGATGTGACCGCTCGCAAATTCGGCCTGATCGCGTATGTCGATGACGGTCGCGTCTTCCCGATTGATCAGGAGCGTCGCCTCGACCGGCGACACGAGCGTCTTGTCGCCCTGTGCGCGGACGAGGTCGAACAGCAGCCAGGCGCCGCTTGCTGCGGCGAGCGCCGCCCAATACCAGTTTTGCTGGAGAAATTCCACGAAATCCTGCTCCGTTGTTGGTTCTTGATTCAGGTCTTGGCGGGGGAAACGCCGCAGAAGAGTTCGCGCATCAGCACGATCAGCTGCAGAGTCCGCTGGTCGCCGACGCGGTAATAGACGCGGTTCGCGTCCTTGCGGGTCTGCAGCACGCCCTTGTCCCGAAGGATGGCGAGGTGCTGGGAGATGTTGCTTTGCGACGTGCCGACCGCCTCGACGATTTCCTGCACGCAGATCTCGCTCCCGCCGAGCACGCACAGGATCTTCAGCCTCAGCGGGTGGGCGATTGCCTTGAGCGCACGTGCGGCGGTCTCGATGTGCTCGTGCTTGTCGATCAGGTCGATTATGGCGTTGTGGTCCACGGGAGGCGGGAGTGCGGGCGGGACGACTAGTATAAAATACTGCGCCGGTTACGCGCGATTCGCCGCGCCTCGTGTTCGGATTTCCGCGGCGGTTCGCATTGCACGTCGCCGTTTCCATCTTCCTCAATCTTTTTTTCCGAGTGCTCATGTACAAAATCGTTTTGCTTCGCCATGGCGAGTCCACCTGGAACAAGGAAAACCGTTTCACGGGCTGGACCGATGTCGATCTGACCGAGAAGGGCGTCGACGAGGCTCTCGCTGCCGGTCAGCTGCTGAAGCGCGAAGGGTTCGCGTTCGATCTCGCGTACACCTCGGTGCTCAAGCGCGCGAACAAGACGCTCAACATCGTGCTCGAGGAACTCGACGCGCTATGGCTGCCGGTCGAGCATTCGTGGCGGCTGAACGAGCGCCACTACGGCGACCTGCAGGGCCTGAACAAGGCGGAAACCGCCGCGAAATTCGGTGACGAGCAGGTTTTGGTCTGGCGTCGCTCGTACGACACGCCGCCGCCGCCGCTGCCCGAAGGCGACGAACGGCTCACCAGCGCGGATCCGCGCTACGCGGCGCTGCCGCGCGCGCAGTTTCCGCGCACCGAGTGCCTGAAGGATACCGTCGCGCGATTCGTGCCTTACTGGGAAACCGTCATCGTCCCGAACATCCTGGCCGGCCGCCGCATCCTGATCGCGGCGCACGGCAACAGCCTGCGCGCGCTGATCAAGTATCTCGACAACATCTCCGACAGCGAGATCGTCGGGCTGAACATTCCGACCGCGCAGCCGCTCGTGTATGAACTCGATGCGAATCTGCGTCCGATCAAGAGCTACTACCTTGCCGACGAGGAAACCATCCGTGCGGCCGAAGCTGCGGTAGCCGGACAAGGCAAGGCGAAGGCCTGAGAGTTTCAGCGATGCCTCTTGGGGGAGGGCGCGCGTTCCTGGGAGCCCTGGTCGCGGCCGGGATGCTGGCGTTCGCCGCTCCCGCCCCGGCGAACGAGCCCGGCGAGGTGGCGCAGAAGCGGTCGGATCTTGAGGACGTCAAGCGGCGTATCCGTGAGCTGCAAAAGGAAATCGCGGGCACGGAGGAGTCGCGTTCGGGCGCGGCGGACGAACTCGCGGAGGTGGAGCGCGCCGTGTCTCGTGCCCAGCGCGAGCTGCGCCGGCTCGCCGACGAGCGCGAGGCGGCGGGGAAGTCGCTCGCGGTGCTCGAAGCGGAGCGGCGCGAAGTCGAGGAGCACATTGCCGGGCGGCAGAGCGAACTCGCGGAGTGGCTGAGGCGGCATTACGTGCACGGCGCGGGCGGTGGAGTCGCGCCCTTCTTGTCGACGCGCGACCCGAACCAGCTCGCACGCGACGCCCGCTATCTCGAGCACCTAGGCAAGGCGCGAATCGAGCTGATCGAAACCTTGCGCGGCGACCTGCGGCACAAAGCGCGACTGGGCGAAACGATTGCGGCTCGGCGCGACCGCGTCGCGGCGCTCGAAAGCGAGCGCTCGGCCCAGCACGCCGCGCTCGAAGCCGTGCAGGCGAAACGCAAGCAGGCGCTCGCGGGCCTGTCCGACCAGTTGCGCAGCCAGCGCAAGGAAGAGGAAATCCTGCGCCAGGATCAGTCACGACTCGGGCGGCTGGTCGCGATTCTCGCGAAGCGGGCAGCCGAGCGGGAGGCTGCGCGGGTCGCGGCGGCAAAGGCGGCCGAGGCGAGGGCGGCGGAAGCGCGGGCGGCCGAAGCGAGGGCCGCGCAGGCAAGGGCAGCAACGCAGGGGCGCTCGCAAGGCAGTGGAGGGAAGACGCGCGCGCGGTCCGAAGTGGTCGGCGAGGTCCGCGAGGCTTCCGGTCCGACGCCGACCGGCGTCAGCTTTGCCCAGTTGCGGGGAAAGATGCGTTTTCCGGTTCGCGGAGAACTGCTCGGACGCTTTGGCGCTCCAAGGGCGGAAGGTGGAACGACGTGGCGGGGGGTTTTCATCCGCGCCGCGGGAGGCGAGCCCGTGCGGGCGGTGGCAGGGGGAGAAGTCGTGTTTTCGGACTGGCTCAGAGGCTACGGCAACCTGATCATCGTCGACCACGGCAACGACTATCTGTCGATCTATGGCAACAACGATGCGCTGCTCAAGGAGTTGGGCGACGACATCACCGGCGGGGATGCGATCGCCAGTGTCGGGGCGAGCGGAGGCGGTCTGGAATCGGGTTTATACTTTGAAATTCGTCACCGCGGCCAGCCGCTCGATCCCCTCCAGTGGGTCAGGCTCGACTAGGCCTTCCCCGGTGATTTTCCCTCGACGGAGTCGTCATGCGTAACAAGTTTCAGAAGGTGGGTCTGGTCATGACCGGCGTCTTTGCCGGAGTCCTGATCAGCCTCAATTTTTCGGCCAGCGCGGACAAGGTCGCGCCGGCGCCTTTGCCCGTCGAGGAGTTGCGCGCGTTCGCCGATGTCTTCAACGCGATCAAGCAGGGCTACGTCGAGCCGGTCGAAGACAAGACGCTGATCAACCACGCGATCGGCGGGATGCTGAACGGGCTGGACCCGCATTCGTCGTATCTCGATGCGGAGGCGTTCAAGGAGTTGCAGGTCGGCACGCACGGCGAATTCGGCGGCCTGGGCATCGAGGTCGGCATGGAGGACGGGTTCGTCAAAGTGATTTCGCCGATCGAGGATACGCCTGCGTTCCGCTCCGGCGTGAAGGCGGGCGACCTGATCGTCAAGCTCGACGAAACGCCGGTGAAGGGCATGAGCCTCAATGACGCCGTCAAGCGGATGCGCGGCAAGCCGAAGACCGACATCACGCTGACGATCGTCCGCAAGGGCGAAGATCGCCCGCTGGTGCTGACCCTCACGCGCGAAGTCATCAAGGTGCAGAGCGTGAAGTCGAAGGTCGTCGAGCCCGGGTACGGCTACCTGCGCGTTGCGCAATTCCAGGAGAACACGGCGCAGTCGGTCGTGGAGCACCTCGGCAAGCTGGCCAAGGAGGGCGAGCTGAAGGGACTCGTCCTCGACCTGCGCAACGACCCGGGCGGTCTCCTGCACGGGGCCGTCGGCGTCGCGTCGGCGTTCCTGGCGCCGAACTCGCTGATCGTGTCGACCGATGGACGGACCGAGGACGCGAAGCGCGAGTACCGGGCAGTCTCCGAAGACTACCTCCGCGGCAATCGCGACGACTTCCTGAAGACGCTGCCGGCCGGCGCACGGTCGCTGCCGATGGTCGTTCTCGTCAATGCCGGTTCCGCCTCGGCGTCGGAAATCGTCGCCGGAGCGCTGCAGGACCACAAGCGGGCTGTCGTCATGGGCACGCAGACCTTCGGCAAGGGCTCGGTGCAGACGATCCTGCCGTTGAACAGCAGCACGGCGATCAAGCTTACGACTGCGCGGTACTACACGCCGAACGGGCGTTCGATCCAGGCGAAAGGCATCGAACCCGACATCCTCGTCGAGGAAACGACGAACGGCTCGTCGCGGCGGCTGCGCGAAGCGGACCTCGAACGCCATCTCGGCAATGATCGCGACCCGGACGTCGAGCGCCTGAAAGCGGTCGAGCCGAAGAGCGGCACCAAGCCGGCCTCGGACGACGACGACAGCGCGGCGACGGTCCGCTTCGAACTCGCGGGCAAGGACGACTATCAGCTGAATCAGGCGATCAACCTTCTCAAGGGCCTGCAGATCGTCCAGAATAAAAAGGAATGATTCGGCCAATAGGAGGCGTGATGCGGCGGGAGACTGCTTACAAGCTGGCCGGCAGGCATCACGATCATCCGGTCGCCGGTGCCGGACTGCACAAGCGGCGCGAGATCCGGTTCGCCGCGGCGCCCGACGGTCAGGTGCGGCAGGCGCTGCGGGCGCTTCAAATGGTGAAGGGAGTGCGGGCCGCGTACGCCGAGCGGCCCCGCAGCCTCCTGGTTTCCTACTCGGTGCTCGATCATTCCCTGGAAATGCTCGAGGATGCCCTGCGCGACGCCGGCTTTCGCCTCGACGACACGATTTACGTGAAGTTCGTCAGGGCGGTCGTCTATTTCTGCGAGGAAACGCAGCGTCATAACCTCGTGTCGCCGGAGCGGCTGATCAAGAAGTCGAACGAGGTGTACGTGACGGTCTACGATCAGCATCCGCATGGCGACCACGACGATACGCCGGCGGAGTTCCGCGAGTACAAGTAGCCTCCATTCGTTCGCGGCAGCGTCGCCCGCGGACAGCCGGTCCGACAATTTCCCCCAATCAGCCTTGCCGATGGATGACGATCAACTCCTGCGCTACAGCCGCCACATCCTGCTGCCCGAAATCGGCGTCGAGGGGCAGGAGGCGATTCTTTCCGCGAGAGTGCTGATCGTCGGCGCGGGCGGGCTCGGATCGCCGGCTGCGATGTATCTCGCCGCCGCCGGGGTCGGCACCGTCGTGCTGTGCGACAACGACACCGTCGACCTGACGAACCTGCAGCGGCAGATCCTGCACAGCGCAGACGCGGTGGGAAGCCTGAAGGTCCACTCGGGGCGCGACACGCTGCTGCGCCTCAATCCGCAGGCGCGCGTCGAGACGCTCGCGATACGGCTGCAAGGTTCGGCGCTCGACGAGCAAGTCGCGGGCGCAGACCTCGTTCTCGATTGCTCGGATAATTTCGCGACGCGGCACGCGATCAATCGGGCGTGCGTGCGTTTCCGCAAACCTCTCGTCTCCGGTGCGGCAATCCGCTTCGACGGGCAGATTTCGGTGTTCGACCTGCGCCGCAGCGACAGCCCCTGCTACCACTGCCTGTTTCCGGAAGGACAGGACGTCGAGGAGGTGCGCTGCGCGGTGATGGGGGTGTTCGCGCCGTTGACCGGGATCATCGGCGCGACCCAGGCAGCCGAGGCGCTGAAGTTGCTCGTCGGCTGCGGCAAGTCGCTCGACGGCCGGCTGCTGCTGCTCGACGGCCTCGCGATGGAGTGGCGGACCGTGCTCCTCGGGCGCGACCCGGCGTGCGAGGTGTGCGGCGGACGCGACGACTGACCGGCCGAGCCGCTCGGGTCAGGCTTTCGTCGGCCGCGCGAGCACGCGGAGGTCCTTGCCCACGCACCGTACGTCGCGCACGTCGAGACGCATCGCGGTTCCGAGTCCGGTGAGTTCGGGCAGGTGGAAGAGTCCCTGTGCGGTGTCGCCGACGATCATGGGCGCGATGTAAAGCAGCAGTTCGTCGACGCAGCCCGCGCGCAGCAGCGAGCCGTTGAGCTTCAGACCGGCTTCGCCGTGCACCTCGTTGATGCCGCGTCGGCCGAACTCCCGCATCAGGCCAAGCAGGTCGACCTTGCCTTGCGAATTCGGCAGGCGGACGACCTCGACGCCGAGGCCGGCGAGTTCGAGCGTCTTCCCCGGATTCTCCGCGGCGGTGACGACGAGACAGTTGCCTCCCTGCAGCAGCTTTGCCGACAAAGACACTTCGAGGCGGGCGTCGACGAGCACGCGCAGCGGCTGGCGCTCGCACGGCACTGCGCGAACCGTGAGCTGGGGGTCGTCTTCGCGTACCGTGCCGATGCCGGTCAGCACCGCGCAGGCACGGGCCCGCCAGCGGTGACCGTCGCGGCGCGCGGCGTCACCGGTAATCCACTGGCTGACACCGTTGTTCAGCGCCGTCTTGCCGTCGAGCGAAGTCGCGGCCTTCAGGCGCAGCCACGGCCGCCCGCGCGTCATCCGCGAGACGAAGCCGATATTCAGTTCCCGCGCTTCGTCCGCCATCAGGCCGGTGTCGACGGTGATGCCCGAGACGCGCAAGCGGGCGGCGCCAGCGCCGCCGACGAGCGGATTGGGATCTTCCATCGCCGCGACGACGCGCGCGACGCCGGCCGCGATCAGCGCGTCCGCGCAGGGCGGCGTTCGCCCATGATGCGCGCAGGGTTCGAGCGTCACGTACGCAGTGGCGCCGCGGGCGGCCTCTCCGGCGGCCCGCAGCGCGAGGACTTCGGCGTGGGGTTCGCCCGCGCGTCGATGCCAACCTTCGCCGACGATTCGGCCGTCCCTGACGATGACGCTGCCGACCCGCGGGTTCGGCGTCGTCGTCTCGAGGCCGAAGCGTGCGAGTTGCAGCGCGCGTGCCATCGATGCGTGGTCAGTTGCCGAAAAGGTCATTTTCGGGGGCTGGTTCGGGCGGCTCGTCGCCGCGATTGCGCTTCGGGCGCGCCTTGACTTCGCGAACAACCTCGGAGAATTCGTCGACGTCGGCGAAGTTGCGATAGACGGATGCGAAGCGTATGTACGCGACCTTGTCGAGATTCTTCAGCTCGCGCATCACGAGTTCGCCGACCTTCTCGCTCGGTACCTCCTGTTCACCGAGCGCGAGCAGCTTCGCCTCGATGCGGTCGACCGCGGCTTCGAGCGCTTCGAGCGTGACCGGCCGCTTGCGCAACGCGAGCTTCATGCTTCCGGCGAGCTTTTCGTGGTCGAACTCGCTGCGAAGACCGTTGCGCTTGACGATGACCGGCATCTTCAGGTCGATGCGCTCGTACGTCGTGAAGCGCTTGTCGCACTTCGCGCAGCGACGGCGGCGGCGAACGACTTCGCCGCCTTCATTCTCACGCGTGTCGGTGACCTGGGTGTTCGGGTCGCCGCAGAACGGGCATTTCATCGCAGCGACCGGACGGGGCAGGGCGGCGCGAGCGTAGCCGAACGCGCCATCGATACGGGAAGCGGGCCCGCGTTACTTCCCATATACCGGGTGGCGCGCGCACAGCTCGGCGACCTTGCTGCGGACCTGCTCGAGCACCGCCTCGTCCTGCGGCGCGTCGAGCACGTCGGCGATCAGGTGAGCGATCTGTTCGGCCTCGATTTCGGTGAAGCCGCGCGTCGTCATCGCCGGCGAGCCGATACGGATGCCGGAGGTCACGAAGGGCTTTTCCGGGTCCTTCGGGATCGAATTCTTGTTCACCGTGATATGCGCGGCGCCGAGGACTGCCTCGGCGGCCTTGCCCGTGATGTTCTTCGAGCGCAGGTCGACGAGAAACACGTGGCTTTCGGTGCGCCCCGACACGATGCGCAGGCCGCGCTCCTCGCCGAGCACCCGCGCCATCACGCGCGCGTTCGCGATCACCTGTTCCTGGTAGTCGCGGAACTGCGGCGACAGCGCTTCCTTGAACGCGACCGCCTTCGCCGCGATCACGTGCATCAGCGGACCGCCCTGCAGGCCCGGGAAAATCGCCGAGTTGATCGCCTTCTCGTGCTCGGCTTTCATCAGGATGATGCCGCCGCGCGGGCCGCGCAGCGTCTTGTGCGTCGTCGAGGTCACGACGTCGGCGTGCGGGACCGGGTTCGGGTAGTAGCCGGCCGCGATCAGGCCGGCGTAGTGGGCCATGTCCACCCAGAAGATCGCGCCGATTTCCTTCGCGATCTTCGCGAAGCGTTCGAAGTCGATGCGCAGCGAATAGGCCGACGCGCCGGCGATGATGATGCGTGGCTTGTGTTCGCGTGCGAGCCGCTCCATCTGCTCGTAGTCGATCTCTTCATTCTCGTCGAGGCCGTACGCGACGACGTTGAACCACTTGCCCGACATGTTCAGCGGCATGCCGTGCGTGAGGTGGCCGCCTTCGGCGAGGCTCATCCCCATGATCGTCTCGCCGGGTTTCGCGAACGCCATCAGCACCGCCTGGTTCGCCTGCGAGCCGGAATTGGGCTGGACGTTCGCGGCTTCCGCGCCGAACAGCTTTTTGAGCCGGTCGATCGCGATCTGCTCGGCGACGTCGACATGTTCGCAGCCGCCGTAGTAGCGCTTGCCCGGGTAGCCTTCGGCGTACTTGTTCGTCAGTTGCGAGCCCTGCGCTTCCATCACGGCGTGGGAAACGTAGTTTTCCGAAGCGATGAGTTCGATGTGGTCTTCCTGGCGACGGTTTTCGGCCTGGATGGCGGCCCACAGTTCGGGATCGATCTTGGCGAGGGTGTCTTGCGCAGAGAACATGGGACGGACTCGAAGCGATTGGTTTTAAAAGCGGATATTAGCAGGGCTGCCGACCGGCAGGCTAGCGGAGGGCGCGCGTGCGGCGCGATCGGAAGGCCGATCGGCCGCCGGGGGAATGGAGTTCGCGCTCAGGGCGAACGCGGCGCGAGCTCAGCCGTTCGGCAGTTCGTCGCGTGCGCTTTGCAGATGGGCTTCGTCCGCCCACGCGACGAGGCGCCAAGCGGCGCCGTCGAACTCGATCCAATTGAGTGCCGCGTTGGGAATCGTGAAATCGCGCTTTGCTTCGAGTGACCGTCCGCTCGTCAGGCGATGCGCGATGTCGAGGACGCCGCCGTGCGTGACGACCAAGACTTGCTGGCCCGGGTGGGCCGACGCGATGCGGGACAGCACGCGTCGAATGCGTGCGGCGAAGGCGGTCAGACTCTCTCCGCCGCCCGTGAAGGCGAAATCCGCGTTCCGGGCGTGGAAGCGGTCGTACTCGGTGGGGAAACGCTCCCGGGCCTCGTCATAGGTGAGGCCCTGGAAATCCCCGTAGTGCCGCTCGCGCAGCTCCGGCTCAATGGTCAGGTCCAGCGCGAGCGCGCGGGCGGCGGCGATCGCCGTCTCCCGCGCGCGGCACAGGTCGCTGGAATACGCCGCGGCGAACGTCTGCGCGGCAAGACTGCAGGCCGCAGCCTCGGCCTGAAGGCGTCCCGCCTCGTTCAGCGGAACGTCCAGGTGACCCTGCAGGCGCCGTTCGGCGTTCCATGCGGTTTCGCCGTGCCGGACGAGGCAGAGCCGGGCGCTCTGCGTCATTGCCATGCGCCGCCGCTCTCCTCGCCCCAGCCTCCCGCTCCGCCCGGCGGCGCCTGGATCTGGATCTTGTCGAGATCGACCTCGGTCTTCTTGTCGAGGCCCCCGGATACGAGCCCCGGGAACGCGATCACGAGGCCGACCATCACCAGCTGGATCAGCACGAACGCGACCGACCCGCGGTAGATGTCGCCCGTCTTCATCCCTTCGATGTGCTTTTTCGTGACGCGGTCGATGTAGGCTGAGTTGGGCGCGACGCTGCGCAGGTAGAACAGCGCGAAGCCGAACGGCGGCGTCAGGAACGACGTCTGCAGGTTTATCGCGATGATGACGCCGAACCAGATCAGGTCGATCCCCATGTTCTCCGCGACCGGCCCGAGCAGCGGCAGCAGGATGAACGCGATTTCGAAGAAGTCGATGAAGCAGCCGAGGAAGAAGATCACGACGTTCACGAACAGCAGGAAGCCGAGCTGCCCGCCGGGGAGACGGTCGAACAGGTGCTCGACCCAGACCTGGCCGTCGATCGCGGTGAAGACGAAGCTGAAGATCGTCGAGCCGACGAGGATGAACATCACGAAGATCGACAGCCGAGCGGTCGATTCGAGCGCCTGCACCAGCGTCTTGAAGTCGAGGCGGCGACGCGCGACGGCCATGATCATCGCCCCGACCGCGCCCATCGCACCGCCTTCGGTCGGCGTCGCGACACCGAGGAAGATCGTGCCGAGCACGAGGAAGATCAGGATCAGCGGCGGAATCAGCACGAAGGTCACGCGTTCGGCGATGCGCGACAGCAGGCCGAGCCTGAGTCCGCGGTTGATCAACGCGAGGACGAGCGCGAAGATCGTGCCGAACGTCAAGGCGACGACGATCGTTTCGTCGAGCGCCGGGGGCAGGACTTCCCGACCTTCGAGCCAGGTGAGCACCGCGCCGTAGTTCTGCCCGAGCGCGACCGATGCCGCGATCACGAGGATCGCCAGGACGCCGAGCGAGCGCAGGCCCGCACCGCCGTCCGGCTCGCGGTAGGCGAGCGCTTCGGGCGGCAGCGCCGGCACCATCTTCGGCCGGAAGATCGCCAGGCCGATAACGAACAGCGCATACAGGCCGACGAGCGAGAGCGCCGGGATCATCGCGCCCTTGTACATGTCGCCGACGCTACGGCCGAGTTGGTCGGCCATGACGATCAGCACCAGCGATGGCGGAATCGCCTGCGCGAGCGTGCCCGAGGCGGTGATGACGCCGGCCGCGATCGGGCGACTGTAGCCGTAGCGCAGCATGATCGGCAGCGAGATCAGGCCCATCGAGATCACCGACGCCGCGACGACGCCGGTCGTCGCGGCCAGTAGCGCGCCGACGAAGATCACCGCGAGCGCGAGGCCTCCGCGGACCGGACCGAACACCTGCCCGACGGTTTCGAGCAGGTCCTCGGCCATGCCGCTTCGTTCGAGGACGAGCCCCATCAACGTGAAGAACGGGATCGCGAGCAGCGTGTCGTTCTGCATGATGCCGAACACCCGCAGCGGCAGCGCCTGGAACAGCGCCGAAGGGATCAGGCCGAGCTCGAGGCCGATGAAGCCGAAGAAGAGCCCGCAGGCGGACAGCGAAAAGGCGACCGGGAAGCCCGACAGCAGGAAGAAGATGATCACCCCGAACATGATCGGGGCGAGATTGGCGGAGACGAATTCAATCATTTCTGGGGCTCGCCGGCGGCGTTGTTCGGGGAGGCGTCGCCCATCGCGGCGTGGACGTGCTCTTCGGCGTCATCGTGCGTTTCGGTGGTGAGGCAGTCCGGGCCGCGCCCGGTGAGGAAGGCGATGCGCTTGATCAGTTCGGACACCGCCTGCAGCGCGAGCAGCGCGAAGCCGGCCGGAACGAGCGCATAGACCGGCCAGCGGATCAGGCCGCCGGCGTTCGACGACACTTCGCCGGAGACATACGCTGCCTCGACGACCGGCCACGAGAAGCTGATCATGAAGTAGCAAAGCGGCAGCAGGAAGACGATGATGCCGACGACGTCGACATAATTGCGCGAGCGCTGGCTCAGCTTGTTGGCGACGACGTCAATGCGCACGTGGGCGTTCTGCAGGAACGCATAGCCCGCGCCGAGCATGAACACCGCCGCGAAGAGATACCACTGGATCTCGAGGAAGGCGTTCGAGCCGATGTTGAACGCCTTGCGTGCGACGGCGTTGACCGCGCTGATGACCGTCGTCGCGAGGATGAACCAGATGACGACCTTGCCGATCAATCGGCTCAGTGCGTCGATGGATTGTGAAAGCTTGAGCAGGATTCCCATCGGGTGTTTGCCTGGAACGTGGGGGTGGAGCTTATGCGCGGCCGGAAGACCGAGCGCGCCCGGGAGCCGATGCTACAACTCCGCTCCCGGGCGCGGAAGCGGAAACGGCCCACTGGGGCGGGCCGTTCGAAGTCCGGATCAGAGCTTCTGCAAGGACATGTACTGGTCGTAGCTGCCTTCGGCGATGCCCTGCCACTGGTAGGCGTCGGCCAGGAAGCGCGAGTAGTCGGCGTAGATCTTCTTCCAGTTCGGATTCTTGTCGTTCAGCTCGGCATAGACTTCGCGCGACGCCTTGAAGGCGGCGTCCATGACGTCCTTCGGCAGACGCTGGAGCTTCGCGCCTTCGGCGATCAGCTGCTTGAGCGAAGTCGGGTTGTGGGCGTCGTAGCGCGCGAGGACTTCGATGTGCGCGTCCGCTGCAGCCTGCCGCACGATGGACTTGTACTCGTTCGACAGCGCGTTGTACGCCTTGCTATTGATCAGCAGCGAGAACTGTGTGCTGCCTTCCCACCAGGCCGGGTAATAGTAGTTTTTCGCGACCTTGTGCAGCCCGAGGCGCAAGTCGTCGTACGGCCCGATCCATTCGGCGGCGTCGACCGTGCCCTTTTCGAGCGCCTGGTAGATCTCGCCCGCCGGGATGTTCTGCGGCACCGCGCCGAGCTTCGAGATTACGCGGCCGGCGAAGCCCCCGATGCGGATCTTCATGCCGTTCACGTCGGCAACCGACTTGATTTCCTTGCGATACCAGCCGCCCATCTGGGCGCCCGAGTTCCCCATCACGAAGTTCACGATGTTGTACTGCGCATAGAATTCGCGCAGCAGCTTGAGGCCGTTGCCTTTGTGCATCCACGCGGCCATCTGCCGCGCGTTCATGCCGAACGGAATCGCGCAGTCGAGCGCGAAAGACTCGTCCTTGCCGAAGAAATAGTACGGCGCGGTGTGCGCGCATTCGATGGTGTTCTGCTGCAGCGCGTCGACGACGCCGAAGGCGGGAACGAGCTCGCCGGCGGCGTGGACGCTGACCGTGAATTTGCCGCCGGTCGCCTCGGTGACGTTCTTCGCGAACGCTTCGGCACCGCCGAAGAGCGTGTCGAGCGATTTCGGAAAGCTTGATGCAAGCCGCCAGCGGAGATTCTGCTGCGCGTTGACGACGGCCGGCGCCGAGCCGGCGGCAATGATTCCCGCAATGCCCGCATTTCTCAGGAAGGAACGACGCTCCACGTTTTCTCCTCTTTTCTTGCTCGTTGGAATGGCGCAGAGAGTACAGGCGTGTAAGTAGGCCGAAAAACCGCGGAAAACCCTAACGACGTCGGATGACGCCGTGTGACCTCTTACGCATCGGCTGCCCATCCGGCGTCGGCGACAGCGGCAAGGGGGTGGAGACACGGCGGCGCGCGCGAGCGAGCGACCGCGCCGCAGCGCGCGGGGCGAGGCGTCGAGGGCGGTAGCCGCCATTGGCTCGAGGGAAGCGGCTAACCGGGAGGGAGCGTGAATTCCGGCGGCCGGGGAGCCGCCGGGTATGCCCGGTTTTCGACGGGCACGGGCGACGGCGCTGTCAGAGTTTCTGCGCCGCCATGTACTGGTCGTAGCTGGATTCGGCGAGCGCCGTCCACTGGTACTGCTCCTGCAGGAAGCGCGAGTAATCCGAGTAGATCTTCTTCCAGTTCGGGTTCTTGTCGTTCAGCTCGGCGTACACCTCGCGCGACGCCTTGAATGCCGCGTCCATCACGTCCTTCGGCAGGCGTCGGAGTTTCGCGCCTTCGGAAATCAGCTTCTTCAGCGCCGCCGGGTTGTGCGCGTCATAGCGAGCCTGCGTGACGACGTGCGAGTCGGATGCGGCCTGCCGCACGATGGCCTTGTACTCTTTCGACAGCCCGTCGAACGCTTTCGCATTGATGTACAGCGTGGTCTGCGCGCTGCCTTCCCACCAGGCGGGGTAGTAGTAATACGGCGCCACGCGGTGCAGGCCGAGCTTGAGGTCGTCATAGGGGCCGACGAATTCGGTCGCGTCGATCGTGCCCTTTTCGAGCGCGGAATAAATCTCGCCGGCCGGGATGTTCTGCGATACGACGCCGAGTTTCGCCAGCACGCGGCCGCCGAAGCCGCCGACGCGGAACTTGAGGCCGTTGAAATCGGCGACGGACTTGATTTCCTTGCGGAACCAGCCGCCCATCTGCGCGCCGGTGTTGCCCATCGGCAGGCTGACGATGTTGTATTGCGCGTAGAACTCGCGCATCAGCTTCTTGCCGTTGCCTTCGTACATCCACGCCGTGAGCTGGCGCGCATTCATGCCGAACGGGATCGCGCAGTCGAACGCGAACGCTTCGTCCTTGCCGAAGAAATAATACGGCGCGGTATTCGCGCACTCGATCGTGCCCTGCTGCAGCGCGTCGACGACGCCGAAGGCCGGCACCAGCTCGCCCGCTGCGTGCACGCTCACCGCGAACTTGCCCCCGGTCGATTCCGAGACGTTCTTCGCGAAGGTCTCGGCCGCGCCGATGAGGCTGTCGAGCGATTTCGGGAAGCTCGACGCGAGGCGCCAGCGGATGTTTTCCTGCGCACTGACGATGGCGGGCGCGGTGCCGCTGGCGAGCACGCCGGCCAAGCCAGCGCTCTTCAGGAATTTGCGACGTTCCAAGATGGCTCCTTATGTCCTTTTTACCGAAATGCGGGGCAAGTGTCGGCCCGATGCCCGATGGGTGCCGGCCGGAAGCGGCGAGCGGCACGGGCGCGAATCATAGCCCAGCTGCGGGGCGCGGGTAATCGGAATCCGGTAGGCGCTCAGCGTCCGGCGATCTTCATACGTTCGATGAGAACCGAGCCGCAATGCTTCGCGCCGCGAGGCAGCGCGTCGTTGCCGATCGCGACGATGCTGCGGAACATGTCGCGCAGGTTGCCGGCGATCGTGATTTCCTCGACCGCGTGCTTGATCTTGCCGTTTTCGACCCAGAAGCCCGCGGCGCCGCGCGAGTAATCGCCGGTCACGTAGTTGACCCCGTGGCCGAGGAGTTCGGTGACGATCAATCCGCGATCCATGTGCTTCATCAGCGCGACGAAATCCATGTCGCCGGCGCCGACGATCAGGTTGTGCGACCCGCCGGCGTTGCCGGTCGTCCGCAGGCCGAGCTTGCGTGCCGAGTAGGTGGACAGGAAGTAACCGTTCAGGACGCCGTCGGTGACCACTTCGCGGTCGCGGGTTGCGACGCCGTCGCTGTCGAAGGCGCTCGAGCCGAACCCTTTCCGGATCAGCGGCCGCTCGGAGATGTTCACGAGCGGCGCGAAAATCTGCTCGCCGAGACTGTCGAGCAGGAACGACGACTTGCGGTACAGCGATCCGCCGCTGACCGCATGGACGAAGTTGCCGACCAGCGCGACCGCGAGCGGCGCTTCGAACAGCACCGGCGCCTCGCAGGTCTTGATCTGGCGGGCGTCCAGACGCGCGAGCGCGCGCTCCGCCGCGCGGCGCCCGACGGTTTGCGCGTCCATCAGGTCGGCGTGGTCACGGCGCGAGTCGTACCAGTATTCGCGCTGCATGCCGTCGCCTTCGCCGGCGATGACCGAGCAGGACAGGCTGTGCCGCGAGCTCGCATAGCCGCTGATAAAGCCGGCACTGTTCGCCGAGATGAAGTGCGACTCCTGCGTCGAGACGCTCGCACCTTCGGAGTTCGTGATCTTCGGGCTCGCGGTGAACGCGGCTTCCTCGCACTCGCGCGCGGCGCTGATCGCGTCCTCGACGCTCGGCCGCCACGGGTGATGCAGGTCGAGATCGGGAAAGTCCGTCGCCATCAGTTCGGTGTCGGCAAGGCCCGCGCAGGGGTCGGGCGCCGTGAAGCGCGCGATCGAGACGGCGGCCTCGACGGTCGCCTCGAGCGCCTCCTTCGAGAAGTCCGACGTGCTCGCGTGCCCGCGCTGCTGGCCGAGATACACCGTGACGCCGATGCCTTTGTCGCGGTTGTATTCGATCGTGTCGACTTCGCCCTTGCGGACGGTCGCGGACTGGCCGAAGCCTTCCGAGACGTCGGTTTCGCAGTCCGAGGCGCCGCGCTTCTTCGCGAATTTCAGCACGTCGGCGGCGATTTCACGGAGGCGGTCGGGCGGGAACGAGAAGCCTTGAGCGGACATGGGCAGGGACCGATGAGCAAAGGGCTATAATCTTACCCCGTTCCCACCCACTGTACTTTTCATGATCCACGCCGACCACGACGACATGCTCCCGGGCGACGAGGAGGGCGCGCCGCTGCCGCCGAGCAAGAGCCAGCTCAAGCGGGAAATGCATGCGCTGCAGGATCTCGGTGAGCAACTCGTTGCGTTGTCGCTCGATCAGCTGAAGAAAGTGCCGATGCCCGACGCGCTCGCCGACGCGGTGCGTGAAGCGAAGCGGATGACGAAGCACGAGGCGCGCCGCCGCCAGATGCAGTACGTCGGCAAGCTAATGCGCAACATCGACCCGGCGCCGATCCAGGCGCAGCTCGATGTGTTCAACGGTGTGTCGAAAGCCGAAGTCGCGCGCCAACATCGCCTCGAGCGCCTGCGCGCCGACCTGCTCGAAGACGAGAAGACGCTGCAGACGATCGCCGAAACCTGGCCGGACGCGGATTTCCAGCAGCTGCGCACGCTGCGCCGCAACGCGCTGAAGGAGCGCGAGCAAAACAGGTCGCCGCGCGCCTTCCGCGAACTGTTCCGCGTATTGCGCGACCTCGATGTTGGAGAGGCGACGGAAACGGGCGACGGTCAGGACGAAGCGGAAGATTGAGCGCCGGACAGCTCTCGCTCGCCCGGTGCGCCGAATGATCAACAGGGAGTTTCGATGAGCGACGAAATCACGATTGGGCTGGTGTCGATCAGCGACCGCGCGTCCGAGGGCACCTACGAGGACCAGGGCATTCCCGCGTTGCGCGACTGGTTGGGCCGTGCGCTGACGTCGGCGTGGCGCGCCGAAACGCGGCTGATCCCCGACGACCGGGCGACGATCGAGCGCACGCTGATCGAGCTTGCCGACGAGGCGGGGTGCTCGCTGATCCTGACGACCGGCGGCACCGGCCCCGCACCGCGCGACGTCACCCCCGAAGCGACGCTCGCCGTCGGCGACAAGGAAATGCCCGGCTTCGGCGAGGAGATGCGGCGCATCAGCCTGAACTTCGTGCCGACTGCCATCCTGTCGCGTCAGCTCGCGGTAATCCGCGGCAAGAGCCTGATCGTCAATCTGCCGGGTCAGCCGAAGTCGATCCGCGAGACGCTCGAGGGCGTGCGCGCCGGCGACGGCTCGGTGACGCACGTCGGGATTTTTGCCGCGATTCCATACTGCGTGGACCTCATCGGCGGGCCGTACGTCGAGACGGACGAAACCGTCATCAAGGCGTTCCGGCCGAAACAGGCGATTCGTCCGAAGAAGGGCTGAGGGTGCCGCCGTCCGCGGCGGGCTACGGCGGGGAAGGGGCCACGGCAAAGCATGAACACGCGCGACCGCGCGTTCATTCCGGAACGCGGCGGGCGATGGCTGCGGCCGGCGCAGGCTCGGCCGATCTTCGGCTAGAATCGACCGCTTGCCAACGAATCCCTCCGAGTTTCGCCATGACCGCCTCGCTCAAGATCCATATCGACGACGTCCGCATCCGGGAAATCAAGGAGCTCATTCCCCCCGCGCACGTGCTGCGCGAGTTTCCGGCGACGCCGCGGGCGGCCGAAGTCGCTTACGAGGCGAGGCAGGGCATCCACCGCATCCTGTACGGGGCCGACGACCGCCTGCTGGTCGTCGTCGGGCCGTGCTCGATCCACGACGCCGACGCGGCGCTCGAGTACGCGCGCCAGCTGAAAGCCGAGTCCGACCGCCTGAAGGACGATCTCCTGATCGTCATGCGCGTGTATTTCGAGAAGCCGCGGACGACCGTCGGCTGGAAGGGGCTGATCAACGATCCTTACCTCGACAACAGCTTCCGCATCAACGAAGGCGTGCGGCTCGCACGCAAGCTGCTGTGGGAGATCAACGAGCTGGGTTTGCCCGCGGGCACCGAGTTCCTCGACATGATCACGCCGCAGTACATCGCGGACCTGATCTCGTGGGGCGCGATCGGCGCGCGCACGACCGAAAGCCAGGTGCATCGCGAGCTCGCCTCCGGCCTGTCGTGCCCGGTCGGCTTCAAGAACGGCACCGACGGCAACGTCAGGATCGCGGTCGATGCGATCAAGGCCGCGCAGTCGCCGCACCATTTCCTGTCGGTGACGAAGGCCGGCCATTCGGCGATCGTGTCCACACTCGGCAACGAGGACTGCCACGTGATCCTGCGTGGCGGCAAGAGCACGAACTATGATGCCGACAGCGTCGACGCGGCGTGCAAGGAACTCGCGGCGTCGGGCGTCACCGGCAAGGTGATGATCGATTTCTCGCACGCGAACAGCCGCAAGCAGCACCGCCTGCAGATCGACGTCGCGCGCGACGTCGGCGCGCAGATGGGGGCGGGCGAGGATCGCATCATCGGCGTGATGGTCGAGTCGCACCTGAAGGAAGGGCGCCAGGATCTCATTCCGGGCAAGGAACTCGAATACGGCAAGAGCATCACCGACGCGTGCATCGGCTGGGAAGACACGCTGACGGTGCTCGACATCCTCGCCGAGGCCGTGCGCCAGCGACGCGTGCGACGCGCGGATCTGGAGTGAAACCGGTGGCCGGGGACGATTCCGGCGTGACGCGGCGGCAGGCGGCGGAGAGCAATGGCGCACGCATCGTCGCGCTGGCGATTGCCGGTGCCTTCCTGCTGCTGATCCTCGCGTTCGTCGCGATGGCGTTCATCGACCACGACGAGGCGCGGCTCAATCCGGTCGGCCCGGTGGCTCGCGGTGCCGGTACCGAGCGCGGAGGCGTCGTCTTCTCGGGGGCCGCGGGCACCTGGGAAGTGCGGGGACAGGTCGCGATCGACGCGCAGAGACGCGCGCACGTCGCGTTCGACCTCGTCTCCCCGACCGGCCAGCCCGCCCCGGCGAGCCTCGTGCCGACGGTCGCGTTCGACCGGCCGGGTCGTGAGACGACGCCCCTGACCGCGACCGTGTCGCGCGAAGCGCCCGGCAGTTACGCCGCCGCGTCGCCGCTGCCGGCCGAGGGCCAGTGGCGGCTACGCATCGGGCTGCCGGAAATCGCGGCGGTTCTCCTCTTCGACGCGACGGAATGAGCGCGCGAGCAGGTCTCCGATCCGGCAGCGTGCGGAGCTGCGGAAGGTAAGACATGTCCTCCGGCACGTCAGCGTTGCGCGCTCCGCGTTCGGCGGATGCGGAGTCGCGAGCGACCGGGCCGGCTGCGGTGCGGAAGATCATCCATTGCGACTGCGACTGCTTTTACGCGTCGGTCGAGATGCGCGACGATCCGTCGCTCGTCGGCAGGCCGATCGCGGTCGGCGGCAGACCGGGCGAGCGCGGCGTCGTCGCGACCTGTAACTACGAGGCGCGCGGGTTCGGCGTGCGCTCGGCGATGTCGAGCGCTCATGCGCTGCGCCTGTGCCCGCAACTCCTGCTGCTGCCGCCCGATTTCACGCGCTATCGCGAAGCTTCGCGGCAGATCCTCGCGATCTACCGCGATTACACCGAGCTCGTCGAGCCGCTGTCGCTCGACGAAGCCTACCTGGATGTTTCCGCGGTCGACCGCTGTCGCGGCAGCGCGACGCTGATGGCGCGCGAAATCCGCGGGCGGATTCATGATGAAGTCGGTATCACCGCGTCGGCGGGGATCGCTCCGAACAAGTTCATCGCGAAGGTCGCGAGCGACTGGAACAAGCCGAACGGCCAGTTCGTCGTGCGGCCCGACGAGGTGGACGCGTTCGTCGCGGCGCTGCCGGTGAAGAAGATTTTCGGCGTCGGCAAGGTGACCGCCGAGCGGATGCAGCGTTTGGGCGTCGACACCTGTGCCGATCTGCGCCGGTGGGAGTTCGCCGACCTGACGCGCGAGTTCGGCCGTTTCGGCGCGAGCCTGCATCGGTTGTGCCGCGGCATCGACGAGCGACCGGTCGCGCCGGACCGCGAGCGCAAATCGCTGACGGTCGAAACGACGTACAACCGGGACTTGCCGGATCTCGCCGCCTGCCTTTCCGCGCTCCTCCCGCTGACCGAAGAGTTCGGGCAGCGGATGCGGCGGCTGCGTGACGGGGAAGTCGTGCACAAGGCGTTCGTGAAGGTGAGGTTTTCCGATTTCAGCCGGACGACCGCGGAGTGCGTCGACGCGACGCCGGGCGCGGAAACTTGGCGCCGGCTCCTCACCGAAGCGTACCGGCGACGCAGCCTGCCGGTGCGGCTCCTCGGGATCGGCGTGCGCTTCGCCGCCGGACAAGAGCCGGATCCTCAGTTGCCGCTGTTCGCGCAGGTCGGGACGGACGGGCAGGAACGCTGATGACCGAGGATTGGACCGGCCGGGCGGAAGCCGACCGGGCGCGTCGGCCTTCGCCGCGCTCACGCCGACCTACGGCTACGACGAATCTGCTGGTCGGATGACGCCGACCGCCCGGCCCGGGCGGGGTTATGCGTTCTTGCCCTTCTGCCACAGCACGTCGCCGCGGCCGGCAGCGCGGTTCAGCACGCGGCCGAGCACGAACAGCAGGTCGGAGAAGCGGTTCAGGTACTGCCGCGGGCCGTCGTTGACCGCCTCTTCCTGCGCCAGCGCGACGATCGCGCGTTCGGCACGGCGGCAGACGGTGCGGGCGAGGTGCGCGAGTGCGGCGGCGCGGCTGCCGCCGGGCAGGATGAAGTCCTTCAGGGGGTCGAGCGGCTCGTTCAGGCGGTCGAGCTCGGTTTCGAGCTTGCCGACATGCTTCTCGCTGATCATGCTCATTCCCGGGATGCAGACTTCGCCACCGAGGTCGAAGAGATCATGCTGGATGTCGGTCAGCAGCCCGCGCACGTCGTCGGGCAATTCCTCGCACAGCAGCAGTCCGACGACTGCGTTCAATTCGTCGACTTCGCCGAGGGTGTCGATGCGCAAGCTGTTCTTCGCCACCCGCTTGCCGTCGCCGAGGCCGGTGGTGCCGGCGTCGCCGGTACGGGTGTAGATCTTCGAGAGCCGGTGTCCCATTTCGTCGTCTTCCTCCCAGTTGAAGGGCCGGATTATAGGGGAAGCGTTGCGGTCTCCTTTCATCCGTTAGAATCGCCGCTTTACGTAACCGCTGCCGTCCCGGGCAGTCCACGCGAAGCCCACCCATGAAAAGCGCTGAAATCCGAGAGAAGTTCCTGAAGTTCTTCGAATCGAAAGGTCACCAGATCGTGACGTCGAGCTCGCTCGTGCCGCACGAGGACCCGACGCTGCTGTTCACGAACGCCGGGATGAACCAGTTCAAGGACGTCTTCCTCGGCTTCGACAAGCGGCCGTATTCGCGCGCGACGACGTCGCAGAAATGCGTGCGCGCCGGCGGCAAGCACAACGACCTCGAGAACGTCGGCTACACCGCGCGCCACCACACGTTCTTCGAGATGCTCGGCAACTTCAGCTTCGGCGACTACTTCAAGCGCGACGCGATCTCGTACGCGTGGGAACTGCTGACCGCCGAGTTCAAGCTGCCGAGGGACAAGCTGTGGGTGACCGTCTACGCCGAGGACGACGAGGCCTACGATATCTGGACGAAGGAAGTCGGTGTGCCGGCGGAGCGCGTGATCCGCATCGGCGACAACAAGGGTGCGCGCTACGCGTCGGACAACTTCTGGATGATGGGCGATACCGGCCCCTGCGGTCCCTGTACCGAGATCTTCTACGACCACGGCGCCGAGATCTGGGGCGGGCCGCCGGGATCGCCGGACGAGGATGGCGACCGCTACATCGAGATCTGGAACAACGTGTTCATGCAGTTCAACCGCGATGAGGCCGGCGTGATGCATCCGCTGCCGAAGCCGAGCGTCGACACCGGGATGGGCCTCGAGCGCATCTCCGCGGTGTTGCAGCACGTGCACAGCAATTACGAGATCGACCTGTTCCAGAACCTGATCCGCGCGGCGGCGCGCGAGACGGCCTGCGCCGACCTCGCGAGCCCGAGCCTGAAGGTCATCGCGGACCACATCCGCGCCTGCGCGTTCCTGATCGCCGACGGCGTGATTCCCGGCAACGAGGGACGCGGCTATGTGCTGCGGCGGATCATCCGGCGCGCGATCCGGCACGGCTACAAGCTGGGAGCCCGGGCGGCGTTCTTCCACCGCCTCGTCCCGGACCTCGTCGTCGAGATGGGCGACGCTTATCCCGAACTGAAGGCCGGCCAGTCGCGCGTCATGGACGTGCTGCGCCAGGAAGAGGAGCGCTTCTTCGCGACGATCGAGAATGGCATGGCGATCCTCGAGACCGAGCTTGCGGCGATGAAGGGCGCCGGGGCGAACGTGTTCAACGGCGACACCGCATTCAAACTGCACGACACCTACGGCTTCCCGCTCGACCTGACGGCCGACGTCTGCCGCGAACGCGAAGTCACCGTCGACGCGACGGCGTTCGACGCGGCGATGGCGCGCCAGAAGGAGCAGGCGCGCGCGGCGGGCAAGTTCCGCATGGCAGCGAACCTCGAATACGAAGGGCCGGAAACGGCGTTCCACGGCTACGAGCGGCTCGAGGAGCGCGGCCACGTGCTGGCGCTGTACCGCGACGGCGCGCCGGTCGACGCATTGCAGGAAGGCGAGATCGGCGTCGTCGTGCTCGATAACACGCCGTTCTACGCGGAGTCGGGCGGCCAGGTCGGCGACCGCGGCGAGCTGCGCGGCGCGGCCCTGTTCGAAGTCGAGGACACGCAGAAGATCCAGGCGGCGGTGTACGGTCACCACGGCGTCGTCAAGACGGGCCGGCTCGCGGTGGGGCAGGAAGTCGTCGCGCGTGTCGACGAGGCTGCGCGCGCGAGCACGCAGCGCAACCACTCGGTGACGCACCTGATGCACAAGGCGCTGCGCGAAGTGCTCGGCGGGCACGTGCAGCAGAAGGGCTCGCAAGTCGATCCGGACAAGACGCGTTTCGACTTCGCGCACACCGCGCCGTTGTCGCCCGCGGAAATCCGCGAGGTCGAGGAGATCGTCAACGCCGAGATCCTCGCGAACGTCGCGACCGAGGCGCGCGTGATGCCGATCGACGAGGCGCAGAAGTCGGGCGCGATGATGCTGTTCGGCGAGAAGTACGGCGACGAGGTGCGGGTGCTCGCGATCGGTTCGAGCAAGGAACTGTGCGGCGGCACGCACGTCGCGCGCACCGGCGACATCGGGCTGTTCAAGATCGTGTCGGAAGGCGGCGTCGCCGCCGGCGTGCGCCGCATCGAGGCGGTGACGGGTGCGAACGCGCTGCGCTACGCGCAGGAGCAGGAGCGCCGCGTGCAGGGCATTTCCGCGCTGCTGAAGGTGCAGCCGGACGAGGCCGCCGAGCGGGTCGCCGGCATCCTCGACAACGTGCGTGCGCTCGAGAAGGAGCTCGCACGGCTGAAATCGCGGGTCGCCGCGAGCCAGGGTGACGACCTCGCGGCGCAGGCGGTCGGAGTCAAGGAAGCGAAAGTGCTCGCGGCCGCGCTCGAAGGCGCCGACGTGCCGACGCTGCGCGAAACGCTCGACAAGCTCAAGGACAAGTTGAAGTCAGCGGTAATAGTGCTCGCGTCGGTCGCCGATGGCCGGGTTAGTCTGATCGCCGGCGTTACCGCCGACTTGACCGGCAAAGTGAAGGCCGGCGAGCTCGTGAACATGGTCGCGCAGCAGGTCGGTGGCAAGGGCGGCGGTCGTCCCGACATGGCGCAGGCGGGCGGCAACGATTCGGCGAACCTGCCGGCGGCTCTCGCTTCGGTGCGAGCCTGGGTCGAAGCGCGTCTCTGACCTTCGGCTGCTGCCGCGAAAAGCCGCCCGCGAGGCGGCTTTTTGTTCATGCTGCGTGGAAACACAACAGGGATTCATGAATTTCGAATTTCGAAGTGCCGTTCAGCAGCGACAGGACGAGTGGTCCAGCGTCTTCGATCGATTCGCGCACTCGTATCTGGTGTGGGCCTTGGTCGTCGTCATCGTCGGCTTCTGGCTCTTCAACCTGCGGACCGTCCTGGCCGACTACGAGGCGCGCGAGGAGCAGTTCCTGCGCGGCCATCAGCAGGCGGTCCTCGACAATAAGCGCGAGGAGATCGAGGCCGTTTTCCGCTCGATCTACCAGCACCTGCGCACGATCTCGCTGATTCCGGCGATCCGTTCCGTTCCCGGCGGAAACCGGCGCGACGCGCGCGAAAACGCGGTGCGCGAGGGGCGCCTGTCGCTCGACACGGACCAGACGGTCCGCCAGATCTTTGTCAATCTGTCGCGCAACGTCCAGCTGTCCGAGATCTACACCGTTCTCGACGGTTTTCGCCCGGACCAGGGCGAGGTGCCGCTGCTGATGTACGACTCGCATTCGGACGAGGACGAGGCCGCTGCTACCGGCGGAACGGGGCCGGACGAGCCGCCCGAGGACGAGTCGAGCGAGTACGCATATTACGTTCGCCAGCTCGATTGGTTCCGGCTGCGCTTTCCGCAGTGGACATTCACCGAGAACATCGACGGCATCCCGGCAATCATGTCGCCGCTGCTGCGTACCTGCGACAACGCGCAATACACCGTCACCGAAGGCGAAGTCCGGGACACGCACGGGCTGCTGTATTCGGTGCCGGTCTATCGCAACGATGACGGACGTTTCAAAGGTCTCGTCACCGCCATCCTGCGCGCGAACGTGATCGAGGCGATGCTCGTCGGCGTGCCGCTGATTCCCGTCACCGTGCAGGACCGCGCCACCGCCTCGCAGCAAGGCTGGAAAATGCCGGAAATGCCCTCCGGGCTCGCGGTGACGCACGACGGGTACGACATCGAGATATTCGACAGGCGCAACCACGCGTTTTCGGAGGGTGTCGCCGCAGCTCGCGCGGGCCTGCCTGGGCGATGGGCGGCGATGGACGTGCGCGTGCACACCGACGGGACGATGCGCCTGCATCACTACCTCGCGCCGGGGCAGATCGATGCGCTCGTCGCGCCGCTGCGTCACGAGCGCAACGGCGCCATCGGCGCCCGCCTCGCGCTGCTGGTCGTGCTGATGCTGATTTTCTTTCGCGCGATCCGCGACCAGCGGCGGCACCACGCCGAACTCGTGCGGCTCGCGCTCTACGATTCGCTGACTTCGCTGCCGAACCGGCGACTGTTCGTGCAGCGGCTCGACCAGTCGATCGGCCGGGCGCGGCGTCACGGCAAGCGGGTCGGACTGATGTCGCTCGATATCGACAATTTCGGCGGTATCAACGACACGCTCGGCCATCAGACCGGCGACGCGCTGCTCGCCGCGGTCGCCACGCGGCTGCGCGAGACCCTGCGGATATCCGACGAAGTCGGCCTGCGGGGACTGCGCGACAGCGGCCTGTCGCTCGCGCGCCTCGGCGGCGACGACTTCACGCTGATCCTCGAGGATCTCGACCATCCTGAAAGCGCAGTGCTCGTCGCTGAGCGGATCATGGTCGCTTTCCGCGAGCCGTTGATTCTCGGCGGCCACAAAGTCGAGCTGTCGTTGTCGGCCGGTCTCACCGTTTTCCCGGAAGATGCGAACGACAGCGCCGACTTGATGATTTGCGCCGACCACGCGTTGCGTCAGGCAAGCGCTGCCGGCGCCGGCCACTACCGAATTTTCAATGACGAGATGCGGCGCAAGGCCGAACGGCAGAACCAGTTGATCCGCGAGATTGCGATCGCGGTGCGTGCGCAGCAGTTCTCGCTCGCGTACCAGCCGAAGCTCGATCTGCGCAGCGGCGACGTGGTGTCGTTCGAGGCGCTGCTGCGCTGGCAGCACGCCGAACTCGGCTGCGTCTCGCCCGTCGAGTTCGTGCCGCTGCTCGAGCGCAGCGGCCAGATCGTCGAAGTCGGACGCTGGATTCTCGAAACCGCGTGCCGACAACTGCGCGCGTGGCAGGCCGGCGGTCGTCCCGGACTGCGGATGAACGTCAACGTGTCGGCGCGGCAACTGCTCCTTTCCGATGTCGTCGGCACCGTGCGGGAGGTGCTGGCGCAGACCGGCGTCGCGCCGCGGACACTGACGCTCGAGATCACCGAGTCGATGGTCATCGACAACCTGCAGGATGGTCACGGTGCCCTCGAGCGGCTGCGCGCGCTCGGGGTGCGCATCGCGATCGACGACTTCGGCACCGGCTACAGTTCGCTGACCTATCTGCAGCGGCTGCCGGTCGACTGCCTGAAGCTCGACAAGTCGATGATCGACACGGTGCTCGATCCGAAAGGCGGGCACGTCGTCCGCTCGACGATCGGCCTCGCGCACGGTCTCGGGCTGGAAGTCGTCGCCGAGGGCGTCGAGCACGAGGCGCAGCGGGATGCGCTCGCCGCGATGGATTGCGACGTCATGCAGGGCTACTTCCTGTCGCGCCCGCTGGCCGACCGCGACGCGACCACCTTCCTGGAGCGCCATCCGGTCGCCGAACCGTTAGACGGCGCGTGAAAGCGGCGGGAAAGGCGAAACGTTAGGAGCGGCAAAGCCGGAACCCCTCGCGGCCTGACGGTCGCGTCGGCGAGGGATGGGAACAGACCGGGACGTTCCGCGGGACCGTCCCGTTACGGCATTCGACGCGCGGTCAGAACGGCAGTTGAACGCCCGGCCAGATGCCTTCGATTGCGCGGCGGAAGTCCGCCTGGATACGGGCGAGGGCTTCGTCCGAGTCGGCTTCGAAGCGCAGCACAACGACCGGCGTCGTGTTCGACGGCCGTGCGAGGCCGAAGCCGTCCGGGTATTCGACGCGCACGCCGTCGAGCGTGATCACTTCGCTCGCGCCGTCGAAGCGCGCGGACTCTTTCAGCTTGCGCACCAGTTCGAACGGCTCGCCTTCGGCCATCTTGATGTTCAGTTCCGGCGTGCTGACGGCGTCCGGCAGCGCATCGAGCACCGCGCTCGGGTCGGCCGACCTGGACAGGATCTCGAGCAGGCGCGCCCCCGCGTAGAGGCCGTCGTCGAAGCCGAACCAGCGCTCCTTGAAGAAGACGTGGCCGCTCATCTCGCCGGCGAGCGGGGCGCCGGTTTCCTTCAATTTCGCTTTGACGAGCGCATGGCCGGTGTTCCACATCGTCGGCTTGCCGCCGTGGCTGCGGATCCAGCCGGCGAGGTTGCGCGTGCATTTGACGTCGTAGATGACCTCGCCGCCCGGGACGCGCGACAGCACGTCGGCCGCAAACAGCATCAGCTGGCGGTCCGGATAGATGATGCCGCCCGCCTTCGTGACGACGCCGAGCCGGTCGCCGTCGCCGTCGAACGCGAGGCCGAGTTCGGCGTCGGTGTCGCGGAGTGCGCGGACCACGTCCTGCAGGTTCTCGGGCTTCGACGGGTCCGGATGATGGTTCGGGAAGGTGCCGTCGACGTCGCAGAAGAGTTCGACGAGCTCGCAGCCGAGGCGACGGAAGAGCGCCGGAGCGACCGCGCCGGCGACGCCGTTGCCACAGTCGACGACGATCTTCATCGGACGCGCGAGCCGGACGTCGGAGGCGATGCGCTCGAGGTAGGCGTCGACGACGTTCTCCTCGCGCAGGCTGCCGCCGCCATGCACGAAGTCGTTATCGACGATGCGGCGGCGCAGATCCTGTATCAGTTCGCCGTACAGGGTCTGTCCGCCCAGCACCATCTTCAGCCCGTTGTAGTCGGGCGGATTGTGGCTGCCGGTGACGCTGACGCACGACTCGGTGCCGAGGTGGTACGCGGCGAAATAGGTGAGCGGCGTCGGCACGCAGCCGATGTCGATGACGTCGATTCCCGCGGCCCGGATGCCATCGGCCAGCGCGCCGGCGAGCTCCGGCCCCGACAGGCGCCCGTCGCGTCCGACCGCGATCGCGCGCTGCGATCGTGCGCGGGCTTCCGAGCCGAGCGCATGACCGATCGCGCGCACCGCGTCGGCGGTGAGCGTCTTGCCCACGATGCCGCGAATGTCGTAGGCCTTGAAGATCTCGGGCGCGGGCGGCGTGTAGCGGGTCGCGGTCATCTCGTGTCGTGTCCTCGGAGTAGAAAATTGCCGCGATTATCGCAGAGGCGTGTGGCGGCGGCATTCCAATGGCGAGCTTCGTTGCAAATTGCGCCGGACGCAGGACCGGTTCGGGGCGGGCGTTTCGGTCTTTGTCGGCGCGCGCGGGGTGGCGGCCGCCGGTCGCGACATGAGGAAGTGATGAAGCGGGAGAGCGGTTCGAGCGCGGCCGGCGGACGAGGTTCAGTGGACGATGCGCGGCGCGTCGGGGCGGGCGGCGTGCGGACTGTCGGGGGCTGCCGACGCGTGGTGCATGACGAGGCGCCAGCCGAGGGGGCCCCTGATATACACGTTCGTCGCGATCATCGGCGGCTGCAGCCGTTTTTCGCCTTCGACCGCGATGTGCTCGACGACGTTATGCACTTCGAGCTGCGGATTCGCCGTCACGACGCAGTGCGAAGTCCGGACACTGATCTTGACGTTGCCCGAGAAAAGCTGGCGCCACGATTCTCGCACTGCCGCGAGGCCGACGAGGCGCGGGTTGTCCGGGTGCACGCAGATGACTTCCTCGTCCTCGGACCAGACCGTCATCAGTGCGTCGAGGTCGGATTTCGTGATCGCGTCGTAGAAGGCCGCTTCGGCTTCGGCGGCCGAGGTGAAGATCGGTTTGTGGCTCACGATGAAGGCTCGGGACGGTTTGACTCGGTCGAGAGCTGCGGCAGTCGAAAAGGGAAGGGGGCGTCCCCGCCCCCCGGTCACCCAAGCAGCCGTCGCAGCGAAGGCTTCAATGATGACCTTTCGGGTGTTCGCCGGTGAAGACATATTTCGCGCTGCAGTACGGACATACCGCTTCGCCCTCCTTCAGGACATCGAGGAACACCCGCGGATGCTGCGCCCACAGGGGCGCGCCGGGACGCGGGCAATGCAGCGGCAGGTCGTGGGCGGTGACGGCGATCGGCTGGGTCTTGTCGCGAGTTTCGGCCATGAAGGAATCCTCAGACGTAAGCGAGCCAGCGCTCGTATTCCGGCGCGCGGCCATTGACGATGTCGAAGAAGCGGGACTGGATCTTCGTCGTGATCGGACCGCGGCGGCCTTCGCCGATCACGCGGTTGTCGAGTTCGCGGATCGGCGTGACTTCCGCGGCGGTGCCGGTGAAGAACGCTTCGTCGGCGATGTAGAGGTCGTCGCGCGTGAGCCGGCGCGACTCGACTTCGTAGCCGAATTCGCGGGCGATGTTGATCACCGAGTCGCGCGTGATGCCGGTCAGCGCGGAGGCGATTTCCGGTTCGTAGATCTTGCCGTCCTTGATCACGAAGAGGTTCTCGCCGGAGCCTTCGGCGACGAAGCCCTGCGTGTCGAGCAGCAGCGCCTCGTCGTAGCCGTCCTCGGTCGCCTCGAGGTTCGCGAGGATCGAGTTCGCGTAGCTGCCGGAC
>NZ_JAKFEF010000041.1:0-19251 GCF_036675785.1 Aromatoleum sp. | reverse complement strand
GCTGCTCGTGCTTGCCGTCCCGCTGCTGCTCGTGCCCCCGGCGGCCGATGCGGCGGACTTCGCCGGTCTGTGGCTGAACCGTGATCGGCAGGGCGCGCGCCTGCTCGCGGCCGGCGACCCGTCGCGCGCCGCCGCGCGGTTTGCCGACCCCCGCTGGCGGGCGGTGGCGAATTACCGCGCCGGCCGTTACGAAGAAGCCGCGGCTCTCCTCGCGCCGTTCGACGACGCGGATTCCCAATACAACCGCGGCAACGCGCTCGCCCGGCTCGATCGCCTCGACGAGGCGCTCGCGGCTTTCGGGGCGGCGCTGCGCCTGCGGCCCGACGACGCGGACATCGTGCACAACCGCGATCTCGTGCGGGAACGACTCGCCCGGCGCGCCGACGCGGCCCCCCCGCCGGGCCAGGTCCCCGACCGGGACGACAGCGCCGACCGCTCCGCGCAGCCGCATTCCGCGCCGCCGGATCCCGCGAACGGCAGTTCCGCAACCCCTTCCGCCCCCGCGTCCGAGGGCGCGCAAGCGAACGCCGATCGACAGCCGCCGGACGGGGCGTCCGACCGGACAAACACAGCGCCGAAAGCCGAAGGCCCTGGCCACCCCCGGCCCGCGCGCGGCCAGGGCGATCCGCAGCGCGAAGCCGACCTGCTTGCCGAGCAGTGGCTGCGGCGCGTCCCGCACGAGCCGGGCGGCCTGCTGCGACGCAAGCTCGCACTCGAACATCAACGGCGCGAAACCGGGGAGTCGCCGCGGCCATGGCGGTGAGATTTCGGCGCATCGCGGCGTCCGTGCTGTTCGCGACGCTGGCCGCATTTGTGTCCGGCCGCGCGCCATCGGCGATGGCCGCGACACAGGCCGTGCAAGCGACCTCGGCGCGCTCCTCCGCCCCGGCGACTCACGACGCCGATCTGTGGCTCGAAGCGGCCTTCGAACCCGCCGAAATCTACGTGCAGGCGCAGGCGGTCTACAGGTTGCGGCTGTATCAGGCGATCGACGTGCGCGAGCTGCGGCTCGAGGTGCCTGCGCCGGCGCTCGGCGAACTGCGGCCGCTCGGCGAGGACCGGGTGGATGAGACGACGCGGGACGGACGCCGCTACCGCGTCACCGAGCGGCGGTTCGCGGTCGTTCCGTTTGCGAGCGGCGAATTCACGTTGCCCGACGCACGAGCCGTCGGCACGGTTGCCGTACGCGGCGCGATGCCCGGAACGCGCGCGGCGCTCGCGATCGTCGCGCCGCGCGTCGCGCTTTCGGTGCTGCCGATTCCGCCCGAGGCGGCGCCCGGCGCGTGGCTTCCGGCGCGCGCGCTATCGCTTGCCGAAACATGGGCGCCGGCCACCGCTGAGCTCCGGATCGGGGAGGCGCTGCAGCGGACGATCCGGATCGAGGCGCACGGGCTCGACGCGGGGCAACTGCCGCCATCCGACTTGCGCGCCGAGGGCTTTTCCGTTCATCCGGCATCGCCACGACTGGAAAACCGGTTCGACGGCGAATGGAACGTTGGCGTCCGCGAGCAAAGCTGGCGCATCGTCCCGTCGCGTGCCGGAAAACTCATCGTGCCGGAAGTGCGAGTTCACTGGTGGGACGCGGCGGCAGGACAGCCGCGGCTCGCGACGCTGCCGGCGCACACGTTTTCGGTCGCCGGTGAAACGGCGGCGGACGTGCGGGGCGCCGCGGAAGTGCAGCCGGCGCCGCGCGGAGGCGCCGAAGTCCCGGACACCGACAAAGACGGTCGCCTTCTCCCGGCCGCAGGCGTTAGAGGAAGCGATCTGCCGCCCGCGGCGCGATTCGCCGCGCTGGCGGCGGTCTTCGCTGCGCTCGCCGGGTCTGTCACACGACTGCGGCGCAACTGGCAACGGGGCGCACCGCTGCGCGCGTTGCGCGCCGCCTGCCGTCGCAACGATCCGCGCGCGGCGCGCGACGCCCTGCTCGTCCATGCCGCCCGGTGCGGGGGGCCGCCGCCGCGCTCGCTCGGGGAACTCGCCGCGCACGTCGCCGACGCCGGCACTCGCGACGCGATCCTGACGCTCGACCGACATCTTTACGGCGTGCCGGCCGAGCGCTGGGACGGATGCAGTCTGCTCGCGTGCATCCCGGCGCTAAGGACAAAAGCGCCCTTCAGGCCGCCCTCCCGCGCTGCCGGCTTGCCGCCGCTGTATCCGGAATAAACGCCGCGGCCACCGCGGAGAGGAGCTCCCTCAGGGCTTGACCGGGTGGAACACGCGCGAGACGTACGCGACGATCGCGTCGATCTCGTCGGCCTTCAGCACCGACTTCCACGCAGGCATCGACGTGTTCGGCAACCCCTCGCGGATCGTGTGCGCGAGCCGCCCGCGAGTCATGTCGCGCATGAACGCCGGGGCGGTGAGATCGCGCGGATGCGGCTCCATGAAGCTGCCGATCCAGTTCTTGCCGGTGCCGGTCGCGGCGTGGCAGAACGCGCAGTTCGCCTGATAGAGCTTCTCGCCGCGCTTCTCCGCGGGCGACAACCCGGGCACCTTGGGGATGACGTCGTGCAGTTGATACGGACTGGCGCTCGCGATCGCATCGACTTTCGTCGGCGGCGGCGCCGTGTAGTCGCCCGGGTCGAAATGATTGCGCGGATACGACAGCGGCCGCCCGCCCCACACCGGCCCGGGGTCCTCCGTGCGGGCATGGTCGTGACACGAGATGCACGTTGTCAGGAAAAGGCGCTTGCCGCGCTGCTCGTCCGGATTCAACTGCTCCCACGGCCGGTCGAGCGGAATCTTGCCGGTCGCGAACGGAAACGCGAGCTTGTTCCGCTCGTGATTCGGCCAGCCGTTCGCCGCGGTGTGATAACGCGTGTTCTCGGCCTTGCTGCGGATGAACTCCTGGCGCACGAAATCGACGACGAGTTCGATGTCCGACTCGGAAATGATTCCCTTGAAGCCCTTCATCGCCGTGCCCGGCTTGCCGTCACGCACGGCGTCGACCATCTGCTTGCGGCTGATCGACTTCTCGTCGTCGCGCGTGAAGTCGCGCGGCTTCGGCGCGAGGTAGGTCGTCGCCAGCGTCTTCGCGTCGCCCGAATAGCCGTGGCAGAAATAGCAGCGGAAGTTATAAATCTTCCGCCCGGCTTCGTGCCGGGCGTCTCCGGTGCGCTCGCCCGCGGCGAACGCCGGCGCGGCGGACAGGACGGCAAGCGCCGCCACCAGCCCGCCTGCCCAGGCACGGAACGTCATTTCGCCTTCGCCGCCGCCTTCTCGTCGGACCGGATGAAGCTGCGGAACACGAACTCCGACACGTTCGCGATTTCCTGCTCCGTCAGGACCTTGCCCCACGCCGGCATCTCGGTGCCGTTGCGGCCGAAGAACGTCGCCGCGTAGATCGCCGGCCGGTTCAGCGTCAGGCGCGAGCGCTCGTCGAGGAAATTGCGCGGCACCGGGCGGATGAAGTAGGCCCGCTTGCCCTGCCCGTCGCCTTTCGCGCCATGGCATTCGGCGCAGTTCGCGAGGTAGAACGCCTGGCCCTTCTCGGCATCGCCCTTCAGCCCCGACGGAAATCCGAGCTTCATGTCGGCGCGCTCGTCGGGCGCGACGGACTTGCGGTCCGGAAGCGGTGCGGCGATCGGCGGGACCGGAGCGCGGGACGCGGCGTCGGATGTCGCCTGCACGCCCGACCCGTGCCCCTTGCCGCCCGCGGCCGGCTGCGAACTCTTGCCTGCGGTCGTTCCCGACGTCCCCGAAATGCCCGAAAGCGTGCCGGCGGAAATGGCCGCGCCGCGATTGACGATCTCGTCATGGACGTAGTCGGCGAGCGCACCGAGCTGCTCGGCGTTCAGTCGGCTCTTGTAGCCGACCATCGCGGTGCCGGGCTTGCCGTTCGTGATGACGTGCAGCAGGTAATCGCGGGGCAGCGACGCGGCCTTGGTCAGGTCGCGCGGCGGCGGATTCAGACTCATGATGGCCTTCGAGTTGCCGTCCCCACGGTCGCCATGGCACACCGAACAGTACTCGTGGTAGAGCACATCCGCCTTGATCGGCGCCGCGTTCACCGCGAAGCTCGCTGCGAGGCCGAGACCGACCACACCCGCGCGGACGGCCCGCCTGAATTGTTTGTTGTGAGTCACAAAAAACCTCGAAGTCGAAAAACTGCGTCAACGATGCAAGAACCGGTCCGGCTCGTGAATCGCGAAATTGGCATGTGCGTTGCTTAAGTGGCAGACCCTCATATTTCCCGTGGCCATGCCGTGCCGACGACGTCTTCGAAGCTTGCAAACATGTATCGGTTCATCGCTGTCGTCGGCTTCGTGTTCCCGCTGCTCGCGCATGACGCCGCAGCGGCCGACGGCAAGGCGGTTTATACCCAGGTCTGTCGGGCCTGCCACGCTACCGGAGTCGCCGGAGCCCCGGTCGTCGGCGATCGTACCGCCTGGGCAGCGCGTCTGCCGCGGGGCTTCGACGCGCTGCTCGAATCGGCGCTGCGCGGAAAGGGCGGCATGCCGCCGAAAGGGGGCCACGCGGGCCTGACCGATATGCAAGTCCGCGAGGCGGTCGAGTACATCGTCGCCGCATCGAGATGAACCGAAGCAGCCGCGGAGTCGCCCTGTCGCAAAAAATTCCGTCACGGCCCCTCCCGAAGTTGAGAACATCATTCCCCGCTTTGGAAACATCGCATGAGCCGGCCGATAAGAACAGCCCCGTCGCATTCCGCCATGCGCCTTTTCGTCTGTTTTCCTCTGTGTGCGCTGATGCTCGCCGCGAGCCTCGCGCTGTGCGGCGGCAACGTCTACGGCCAGCGGATCGACATGCGCGGCACGCTGCACAACCTCGCACGCGGCGAGAACATCGAGATCACCGACTCGCGGCAGATCTGTGTCTTTTGCCACACGCCGACCGACAGCGACCACGCCGACGCGATGACCCCCCAATGGCAGCCGTCGGTTCCGGCGGACGAGCCGTTCATCATGTTCGACGACATCGGTCAGATGGGGCAGGAAGGCCGCGAGGCCGTGGGGTCGCAATCGGTCGCGTGCCTGTCGTGCCACGACTCGACCCAGGCTTTCGGGATCGCCGGCGGCAGTCAGGACCACCCCTTCGCCGTCCCCTATCGCGGCGCGCTGACCCCGGAACAGCGCCAGCGCGCCCGCGAGGAAGCGGCGAAGGACGGCCGGCTCACGAACCCCGGCCGTATGGTCACGTTCAACGCGGATTTCCGCGAAGCGACGCGAGGCATCGTCGACAACCGGCCGGTCTGGTGGGTCTCGAAGAACGGCGCCACCGCCCAGCGCGGCCGTCTCGACGTCCCGCTCTACGTGCGGCTCGATCCCGATGATCAGGCCGAAGTGCCGTTCATCGAATGCGCGAGCTGCCACGACCCGCACAGCGTGCGGCCCCATTTCCTGCGCACCGACACCGCCGCAAGCGACCTCTGCATGACCTGCCATGTGAAGTAGCGCGTTCGCGCCCCCACCGCCGCCCGGAGCCGTTCGTTCCAGGCTCCCTGTCACGCCAAAGACCCGGACCGACATGAAACTGCCCATCCTCCCTCTTCCCCGTCCCGCCTCCCGCCGCCCTTGCCTGCCGCCCGCGCGGCTCGCGAAACGCGCGCTCGCGCTGTGCGCCGGCCTCGCGCTGCTTGCCGGTTGCGCCCAACTTCCCGACGAGCAGGCTGCCGCGGACCGACAGGCCGGACCGCTGGTGTTCCCGGCGGCGCCCGACGAACCGCGCTTCATCTACGAGCGGACGCTCACGAACTCGACCGACGTCGAAGCGGACAACAAGGACGACGCCTTCCGGCGCATGGTGACCGGGACCCAGCGGGGCGGCCATTTCATGACGAAGCCGTATGCCGTCGCCGCGCACCACGGCCGTGTTTTCGTTTCGGACACCGCCGAGCGCAGCGTCAAGGTTTTCGATGTTCCAGCCGGCAAGTTCTTCACGATCGGCGAGGAAGAGCCCGGCATGCTGATCAAGCCGCTCGGCCTCGACGTCGACCGTGCCGGCCGGCTCTACGTCGCCGATGCGACACAGAAGACGATCTTCATCTACGACCGTGACGGCAAGTTCCTGCGCAAGATCGGCGGCAAGGAACTGTTCGACCGCATCTCGAGCGTCACCGTCGACCCCTCGGGGCGGCAGATCTACGTCGTCGACATCGGCGGCGTGAAATCCGAAAACCACCGCGTGCGCGTGTTCGAAACCGCGACCGGCCGCCACGTCATGGACATTGGCAAGCGCGGCAACGGCCCGGGCGAATTCAACCTGCCGCGCGACATGGCGATCGGCAAGGACGGGCGACTTTACGTCGTCGACGGCGGCAACTTCCGCGTGCAGGTGTTCAACGCGGACGGCAGCTATCGCGAGAGCTTCGGCGCCGTCGGCCGCCAGCTCGGGAACTTCGCCCGTCCTAAGGAAATCGCCGCCGACGCGGAAGGCAACGTCTATGTCGCCGACGCCGCGTTCGGCAACTTCCAGATCTTCACCGCCGACGGCGAACTCCTGATGTTCATCGGCTCGCGCTCCGAGCAGGGCGGGCCGGCACGCTACATCCTGCCGTCGGGCATCGCCGTCGACGAGGACGGCCGGGTGTTTTTCGTCGACCAGTGGTTCGCGAAGGTCGACGTGTTCCGCCCCTACGACCTTCCCGCCGACCAGGGTTTCCTCGTGCCGCGAACGGTCGCCGCCACTGCGAAATAGCGGATCGGCCGGACGCCCTCCCACATCCGGGAATATGCCGCTTCCATTTCCTGAAAGCGCGATGGCGCGTCGCCTCGTGCGCCTCCGGCACATCACAGCGCAGATCTGTTTTATTTAAATTTCAGTCAGTTACAACACACGCCGCTTTCGGGAACAACCACGGGATCGGGGTGGACCGGAACCTGCTAGACATGCATCGCAGGACCTGTTCTGCACGTGAAAGCGAAACCGCGGCCGTCTGGCGACATCGGGTGGCCACCGGTTAGAAACCAACTGACCATCCATCGGGGGTTACCAATGAAAAAAATAGCGGGAAAAACGCTCGCGCTGGCGGCACTGGCGCTGATAAGCGGCAGTGCCGCCGCCGGCATCGAGAACACGAAGCACAACCTGTCGTCGACCAATGCCCTTGGCACGGTGAACGGCGACGTCGCGAACAAGACGTCCAACACCGACCAGATCTGCGTGTTCTGCCACACGCCGCACGGCGCGAACACCGCCGCCCCGGCGCCGTTGTGGAACAAGGCGCTCCCGACCACCACGTACACCACATATAAGACGATGAATTCGTCGACGATCGACGGCGAGATTCTCACGGTGGGCTCGGTGTCGCTCGCCTGTCTGTCATGCCACGACGGCTCGCAGGCGATGGACAACATGTTCAACGCTCCCGGTAGCGGCGCGGGCGCCGGCGACGGCACGACCGGCGTGAGCCAGGCTTACACCTGGACCGGCAGCGGTCAGACGGCGGGCAAACTCACCGGCATCGCGAATCTCGACTCCGACCTGAAGAACGATCACCCGATCGGCATCGAGTACTGCGGCGGCGGCATCACCGGTGCGGATGCGACGGTCTCCGGAACCTGCAAGGATCTCGATTTCAAAGGGGCGTCGGACATCAAGACCAAGAAGGTCAACGACCAGCAGGTGTTCTGGATCGACCGCGGCCTGACCGCCAACGTCCGCGACAAGGAAGACATCATCCTCTACACCCGCGCCTTCGCCGGCGGCGCCGGCCCCTCGGTCGAGTGCGCGTCCTGCCACGATCCGCACGTCGAGTCCAAGAACAGCGACAACGTCAACTTCATGCGAGTCACGACGCAAAACAGCGACATCTGCCTCGCCTGCCACACGAAGTAAGCACCGCGGGGCGGTCCGGAGCCGTATCGGGCACCGGGTCGCCGCGTCCTGAAAAGGGTCGGGCAAGGAGGACTAGCCCGGCCCTTTTTTCACCGGCCTCGTTCCTCGCGTGCCCGGATCCTGAAAAGTCCTCGACAGGAACAAGTCGCCTCATGAAAACCCCAGCCCTCAGATTATTGACGCTCCTGCCGGCGGCGATGCTCGCCTGCGCTGCCTACGCCCAGGATGCGAAGCCGGCCGCGCCGGCGCCGACGCCCGCACCCGCGAGCCAAGTAACCTCCCCGCCCTTCGCCGCGGTCGTCAACGACACCGTGATCAGTTCGTCGGAATTCGACACCGCGGCAAACGAAGCGGCGCGGAAGAAGTTCTATCACGGCACCCCCCCCGAAGGCGCGATCGACCAGCTCGTCCGCGACGTCGCGAACACGATGATCGAACGCGTGCTGCTCGTCGACGAGACCAAGCGCCAGGGGCTCAAGCCCGACGCGAAGGCCGTGGATGCCAAAATCGCCGACTACGAGCGGCGCTATGGTTCCAGCCCGCGCTGGCAGCAGGAACGCGAAAGCATTCTGCCGAAACTGCGCGAACGCCTCGAGCAGGACGACATGCTCGCCGCGCTGGAAACGAAAGTCCGCATGGTCCCGACGCCCGCGGAAGACAAGGTCCGCGCGTATTACAAGGCGAATTCCGAGAAATTCACCGAACCGGAAAAGATGCGGGTGTCGGTGATCGTGCTGAAAGTCGACCCGTCATCGCCAACATCGGCGTGGCAGGCGGCCGCAACCGAAGCGGGCGCGCTGCGCATGCAGCTCGTCGAAGGCGGAGCGGACTTCGGCGAGCTCGCACGCAAGCATTCGGCCGACGACTCGGCGGCGAAAGGCGGCGACCTCGGCTACCTCCACCGCGGCATGCTGCCCGAAGGTATCCAGGAAAAGATCGACGACATGAAGCCGGGCGGCCTTTCCGAGCCGACGCGCATTCTTCAGGGCTATGCGCTGTTCCGCTACGAAGCGCACCAGGCAGCGAAGCATCACGACTTCGCGACGGTTCGCGCGCGCGCGATGGACCTGCTGATCCGCGACCAGTCCGAGGAAGCCTGGACGAAGTTCGTCGCGCGCCTGCGCAAGAACGCCAGGATCGAACTCAACACGCAGCGCTACGCTGCGCTGGGCAGGCCGAACCAGCCCGCGAAGTAAGCCTGCGGGCCTGGATGCCGCGTCGCACGATCCGCCGTTCGAGTGAAACGATGTCCGCCCCATGGACAGGCCCGCACACCCCGGGTTCTCCCGGCTGGATGGCCCTTGTTCCACTCGTCAGCGGCGTGCTGATCGGGGCGGCCTGGCCCGCCTACGCTGCTCCCGCCGACGATTCGGCCCCACCGCCGCGTTTGCGCCTCGCGTTGGCGCTCGAAAGCGTGACTTCCGCGCCGGTTGCGAGCGCCGGCGGCCTCGCGCGCGATACGGACGTCGCGCACGATTCGACGACCCCGGAGACTGTCAGCACGCCGCTGCGGCTCGCGACATCGCTGCAGGCCAGCCTGCCCCCGGCGCGTCCTGCCTCACCGGGCGAGCCTGCCGACGCTCCCGCTCGCCGTCTCCCGCCGCAACCCGCCGGCCGCCGCGGAGACCCCGCGGCCCCGACGCCCCGACCGGGCTCGCGCGCCGACAACTCGCGGGACGGGCGGCAAACCGGCCCTTCATCGCCGGCTTCACCCGCAACAACCGGGTCGAACAGCGCGCGCGATGGCTCGCCCGCGCCCGCTGCGCCGGCATCGGGCGACGGCGCGATTGCGGCGGCCGTCGAAGGGGACGGCGAATTCCTGCCCGCCGACGAACTCGACCCGCCGTTGCCAACGACCCGCCCTCAACCGGGAACCCTGGGCGGCAGCGGCTTCGGGACACCGAGCCCCCCCAAACGAAACTGGGGCATCGCGCCGGTCCGGTGGGGTGGTTCGCTCGGCGCCGGATTCCGCCGCCGCAGCGCTGACGAAAGCGACGCTTCGAGCGAGCAGGTCTACGAGGCTCGGCTACGTGCCAGCTCGTTCATCATGCAGCCGTACATCGCGCTCGTTTCAGGGGACTTCGGCCTGACGATGGTGCGCAGCCAGAGCGACGACGCAGCGAACAGCAATCTCACCGGCACATCGATCAACGGCTCGGGCACGCTCAACGTTTTTCCGCAAAGCCGCTTTCCGTTCCAGGCATCGCTCGCGCTGTCGGACAGCCGCAGCGACGGTTCGCTGGCGAGCAGCAACACCGAACGCCGACGGCTCGCGTTGCAACAGGATTATCGTCCGATCGTCGGAACATGGCGCGCGTCGGGCCAGTACGATCGCAGTGAGCTCACCGGCGACTTCGGCGTCGACACCGTCGACCGGGTCGGCGCCTCCTTCAGCGGGACGCTCGGCGAGCACAGCGTCACGACCAACGGCTCGTTCTCGCGCAACGAGAGCCGCGAACAGACGACCGACGATCTCTTCGTCCTCGGCTCTCACGGCGTCCGCCTGAGCGACGCGATGACGGTCGATACCAGTGCGACGTTCACCCGTCAGGAGTTCGAACTCGGCGAATCGGATTTTCAGTTCGACGGAAACACGCAGAGCGCGCAGGTGTTCAGCTACCTGTCCTGGACGCCGGCCGACTCGCCGTGGCGCGGGACCGTGAACGCCCGTTACTTCCAGACCGATAGTCAAAGCGGCGACACCGCGTACGACAGCCGGAACTTCGGCGGCGCGGCGAGCCTGAGTTACGTCGCGAGCCGCAACCTCAACCTCTTCGGCAGCGTCGGCGCGAATTCGTCCAGCAACGGAGAGCTGAGCTCCAGTCAGAACTTCGGCCTGAATTACAGCGCCGACCCGGTCACTTTCGGCCGCAACAACGTCTACAACTGGTTCGGCAGCACGTCGCTGTCCAACTCGACGTCTTCGGAAGGAGAAGCGGTCCGCGCCGCGAACGCGTCGGTCGGTCACTCACTGAGCCGCAGCTGGCAGCCGAGCGCGTACAGTTTCCTCAACGGCAGCCTGAACCAGTCCATCGGCAGCAGCCGCAGCGCCGGCCTCGGCGCCGTCAGTTCCAATACCCTGAGCCATGGCGCGAGTCTCAGCCTTCAGGCCAACGCCGGCGACCGGCTGTCGGGGTTCCTCAGCACCAGCGTGTCCGACAGCCGAGTCACCGGTGACAGCCCGAGCACGTTCCAGATGCTGAACATTCAGCTGAGCGGACGCTGGCGGATCGACGCGTATGCCGAACTCAATTCCAACCTCACCTGGCAGCTGTCGCGCCAGGAATCCTCGACGCTGAACGAGTTTCTCCTGATCGACGAGTTCGGCAATCCGGTTTTCATCGATACGACCGATCAGTCACGCAACAGCAGCATCTCGGGCAACATCGGCTACAGCCACAACCGCGCGTTCGGGCTTCGCGGCATGCGCTACAGCGCCGACTTCCGCGCCAATACCGCACGCGACAACGCGCGTCGCCGCGGCGACCCCGACGCCGAGCGCGAGCCCGACCGGGCGACGCTCGATCTCGATCAACGCCTGCGCTACAGCATCGGCCGATTGGACACGGAACTTCAGCTGCGCGTCGCCGAGATCGAAGGCCGGCGCAGCGAGCTGCTGTTCTTCCGCGTGAACCGCCATTTCGGTGCGTACTGAGCGACCGGTTCCGCCCAACGGGGCGCCTGGGGTAAGCTCGGCAACTTCGGTGCAAACCGAGTGCCGAACGAGGCCGTCGCGACGCGCGGCAATCCGAACCTGGAGTCAGCTTTTCGATGCGCAAGACGATGTCCGTGGCGTTAGCCTTCCTGTCACGGCAACTCCCGGTCCTGGTCTGTCTGATCGCGCTGCCCGTCGCCGCCCAGCAGCTCTGGCAACCGATCGCAAAGGACGGTCTGCGCGATCCGGCGAGCCCCGCGGTCAAGCTGCTGCAGCCTCCCGGCGAAGCGCTGTCGCAGCTCGCCCCCGACACCGCGGGCAACCAGGTGCGCTGGGTGAAAGCGCTCGAACAAGGGCAGATCAACCCGCGCAGCAGCCTGCGGGCGGAAACGAAAGTGCAGACCTATGAGCGCGACATGTTCCTGAACCTGCGCGGCGGCATGCCGGTCGTCCGCTTCCCGCACGGCATCCATACGCGCTGGCTCGACTGCAGCAACTGCCACGACCACCTGTTCAGGAAGGAAGCGGGCGCGACGAAGATCAGCATGTTCCTGATCCTGCAGGGCGAGCAGTGCGGCGTCTGCCACGGCGCCGTCGCCTTTCCGCTGACCGAATGCGGACGTTGCCACAATACGAAGCGGGAAGACGCGCTCGCCGACCTCGAACAGGAAGCCGCAAAGACGGGCACGGCGCTTCCGCCCAAGCTGCCAACGGCAATGGTGGCGCCGGAGCGAAAAGCGGAGCCGGCGAAATGACGCGCTCACGCCGGCTGCGCGGCGCACTGGCGGGAGGCCTGCGGCAGGCACTGCTGTGCATCGCGCTGGTCGTCGCGTTCGTGCCGGGCGCGGCCGAGGCCGAGTATGGCGACGTCGTGCTCAACCGTTTCGCGGAAAAGGAAGGGATGCGCCCGGTCGTGTTCCCGCACTGGTTCCACCGCATCCGCTTCCGCTGCAAGGTTTGCCATTTCGAACTCGGCTTCAAGATGCGCGCGGGGTCCAACGAGGTGAAAATGAATGACATCATCGAAGGCCGCTTCTGCGGCATGTGTCACGACGGCCAGATCGCCTGGTCGGTCGAAAACTGCGACCTTTGCCATTCGGGCAAGGCGGGCCTGCCTCCCGGGATCTTCGGCGGACATGAAACCCTCGGCCCCGGTCGCTGGTAAGTTCGCGGGCGCCGCCGCCCGCTCGATCGCGGCGGCCCTGCTCGCTGCGACCGCCCTGCTCGCCCGCTCGGCGCCGCCCGCCGGGGACGTCGCAACCGACCTGCTCGCCCCCCAAGGCGTGATCAGCGGCGGTTTCAGCGTCCCGGCCGTCCGGGCACCCGGGCAGCCGCCGTCCGGCCAGTACGTCAAGCTCGTCTATCCCTCGTCGCTGTCCGCGACCGGCCCCGACCTGTACGTCGCCGACAGCGGGCTCGCGCGACTGCTGCGCGTCGACACAATCACCCAGTCGGTCGCGCAGCTCGCGCCCTTGCCGGCGCTTCCGGGCGTGCGCGTGAAGAGCGGACCGGACGGCAGCGTCTATATCCTGCGGCCCGACCTCGGCGAGGTCGACCGGCTGAGCCGCGAAGGCCGGCGGCTCGCGAGCTTTTCATCGACATTCGAGATCCTGCAGCCGTCGGACCTGGTCATTGAGCCGACGCTCAACCAGATCTGGATCGCCGACGCCGCCGGCGGCGTGTTCGCGTTCCACCCGTCGGGACGGATGAGTCAGCCGATCGCCGGCAGCCGCGACGGTTTCGCGACCGAGGAGTCCGGCGCGACGCTGCTCGCCGCCAGTCCGCAGCGCGTCGTGGGGATCGATCCGCGCTGCCGCTGCGTCATCGAGTTCGACCGCGACGGCATCGTCATGGCACGTTTCGGCGAAGGGGAGATCGTCAATCCGCAGGGCATCGCGCTCGACGGGTATGACCGCGTGTGGATCGTCGACCGCGGAGACCAGCGCCTGAAAGTGTTCGACGGCGACGTGCTCGTGTTCGCGATTCCCGCTTCGCGCCTCGGCCTGACGGACGTCACGGCGATTGCGATCGACCACCCGCGCGCGTACGTCGCCGACGGGCCGGGAGGCCGGATCGGCGTCTTCGCCATCCTCCCGCCTCCGGCGAGAACGCCGTGACGCGCCGGCGCGCCCCGCTTCGCGCCGCCTGCCTCGTCGTCGCGCTCACGGCCGGCCTGGCCGGCTGCGCGACGAACAGCACCCCGGCGCGGCTGCATTACGGACTCGGCGACGCGCCCGAGGGCAAGCGCATCATGTGGCCGCCCGAACCCGAGCCGCCGCGCTACCAGTTCGCAGGGCAGCTGACCGGCGAGGAGAATTTCGTCCGCGAGGAAGGAAAGAGCGGCGTCGTCGGATTCCTCGCGTGGGTCGTCGGTCTGTTCGAGGACGAATCCCCGAACGTGCTGCAGCGGCCGCAGGCGGTGGTCGGCGACGGCGCGGGCCGGATCTTCGTCACCGACGTCAGCCGCGCCGCGGTGCTGGTCTTCGACGAGCCGGCGGGCGAACTGAAGGTTTGGGAGTACGCGCAGGGTCTGCGGCGGTTCGTCGCGCCGATCGGCATCGCGGTCGCAGCCGACGGCGGCGTCTGGGTCGCCGACGCCGAGCTCGGCGTGATCGCCCGTCTCGACCGCGACGGAGTTCCGCTCGCGCCGATCGGCTACGGCATGCTGCAACGCCCGACCGGCCTCGCACGCGACCCCGCGACCGGCGAGCTCTACGTCTCCGACACTCACGCGCATGACATCAAGGTGCTCGCCGAGGACGGCCGGTTGCTGCGCACGCTCGGCGAGCGGGGCGAGGCGCCGGGCGAGTTCAATTTCCCGACGCATCTCGCGATCGCCGGCGGCAAGCTGTACGTGACCGACACGATGAACAGCCGCGTGCAGGTCTTCCCCCTGCCGGAAGGTGAGCCGCAGGTCGTCGGCCAGCGCGGGCTGTATTACGGCAATCTCGTGCGGCCGAAAGGGGTCGGCGTCGACAGCGACCGCAACGTCTACATTGTCGAGTCGTATTACGACAACCTTCTGATCTTCAACGAGGCGGGCGAGTTCCTGATGCCGATCGGCGGCGTCGGCCAGTCGACCGGCAAGTTCTATCTGCCTTCGGGCGTGTGGGTGGACCCGTTCGACCGCGTCTTCGTCGCGGACACCTTCAACGGCCGCATCACGGTGTTCAAGTATCTCGGCGGCGCGAAGGCCGACGGAGAATAAGCAGCCGGACCGGACGGGGTGGAGGCGGACGTGAACCACGACGAGGTCGCGCCGGCAGGCGAGGGCGCGGGGGCGCGGATGGCGGCGGATCGAAGCGAGCGCGGCCTGCTGCGGCGGCTCGCATCGCTTCGCCTGACGCTCGGGCTGCTCGCGCTGCTCGCAGTCGGCATCCTGATCGCGCAGCGCTTCGAGGAAGCGCGGACGTGGCCGATCGTCGTCCCGCTCGCGCTCCTCGCGGCGAATCTGCTCGCGGCGGTCGCGACCAACGGGGTCTTTCGCCGCCAGACGGCGCTGCTCGTGTTCCATCTCAGCCTCGTCGCGCTGGTATTGCTGGTTGCCGCCGGACGCCTCACCTACCTAAAGGGCCACGTCGGCATCACCAACGGCGCGGGCTTCGACGGCGAACTCGCGATCGACGAGCGCGGCCCGTGGCACGTGGGCAACCTCGACGCGGTCCGCTTCACGAACGACGGCTTCAGCGTCGGCTACGCCCCGGGCTGGCAGCGCGGCGCGACGCGCAACACGGTGCTCTGGCGGGACGGCGACGGGCGCTGGCAACAGTCGGTGATCGGCGACCAGGAGCCGCTGGTCCTCGCCGGCTATCGCTTCTACACGACGTTCAACAAGGGCTTCGCGCCGACCTTCGGATGGCAGCGGGACGGCGCGACGACGGTGCATGGCTCGGTCCAGCTGCCGTCGTATCCGCTGAACGAGTTCAGCCAGGCAGCCGAATGGACACCGCCGGGCAGCCGCGTCGCCGTCTGGGTGATGCTCGACATCGACGAAGTCGTGATCGACCCGCACGCGCATTCCGCGTTCCGCCTGCCGCAAGCCTACAAACTCGTCGTGCGCGTCGGCGACGAGCGCCACGAGATGCGCCCGGGCGACGCGCTGCGGTTGCCCGACGGGACGCTGACGTTCGACGGCCTGCGCGGCTGGATGGGGTACCGCGTATTCTACGACTGGACGCTGCCTTGGCTGCTCGCCGCAGGGGCGGTCGCGGTCGTCAGTCTGGGCACCCACTTCTGGCAGAAATTCGCGGCGAGCCCGTGGAACCGATGAGCATGGAAAACGAGTTGCAGATTCTGTGGGCGGCTGTCGTCGCGTACGTGCTGGCCGGCGTGACCGCGGTCATCGGCGTGATCCTCGGCAAACGGCCGGAGCGGACCGTGCTCGCCCTGAGCGTCGCGGGGCTCGCCCTGCACGCGTCGTCGATCGGCTTGCGCTGGGAGCGGCTCGGCCACGGGCCGTTCATCACGATGTTCGAGATCCTGTCGTCGAACGTCCTGAGCCTGATGCTCGCCTACACGCTCGCGTACTGGCGTATCCCGCGCATCCGCGCGTCCGCTGCGATCGTCCTGCCGCTGATGTTCGTGATGCTCGGCTGGCTGATGGTCGCGCATCCCGGCGAAGGACACTATCCGCCGACATACAACACGCCGTGGCTGTACATCCATATCGGTCTCGGCAAGGTGTTTCTCGGCGCGGTGCTCGTCGCCGTCGGCGTCTCGTGCGTGATCCTGCTGCGACGCGCCGGCATCGGTCTGCGTCGCTTGACCCAGTTGCCGGGCGACCGCCAGCTCGACGAACTCGCGTTCCGCTGCATGGCGATCGGCCTCGTCTTCCACTCGCTGATGCTGATCGCCGGCGCGATCTGGGCGCAGGACGCGTGGGGCCGCTACTGGGACTGGGATCCGCTCGAAACCTGGGCCTTCGTCACGTGGCTGACGGTCGCCTTCACGCTGCACGCGCGCGTCGCGTTCCGGGTGTCGCCGGCGGCCCATGCGACGATGATTCTCGCGGTGTTCGTGATCGCGTTCCTGACCTTCTTCGGCGTGCCCTTCGTCTCGATGACGCCGCACCAGGGGGCGGTGTGACGGCCTCCGCATCGATGCCCGCGCCGGTCTCGCAGCGGTGGCTCGTGCTCGCGACCGCATCGCTGGGCCTTTCGGCCATCGCCGCGCTCGCGCTCGCGCTCGCGCGCACGCCGGTCCTCACCGCCCTCGTCGGCAGCGACGTCTTTCCGCGCGCGCTGGTCGTGCACGTCAATCTCGCGACGCTGATCTGGTACCTGTCGATGGCCGGAGCGCTGTGGACCGAGCGCGTCGCGGGCTGGCGGACGACGGCGGCGGAGATCGCGTTCGCGCTCGCCTGCGCCGGCATGCTCGGCGTCGTCGCAACCGGTTTCGCGTCGGCGGGCGCGCCAATGCTCGCGAATTACGTCCCCTACCTGCAGAGTCCGGCCTTTCTCGCATCGCTGGCCTGCTTCGCCGCGGGCGGCCTCGCGACCGCGCTGCTTTCGGTACGCCAGCCTCGCGACGCGGTCGAATGGGGCTTCGCGCTCGCACGCCTGCCGTTCGTGATGGGCGCCATGTACCTGCTGCTCGACCTCGTCAACGGTGCCCCTCTCGGCGACGCGCTGTGGGGCACCGGGCACGTGCTGCAGTTCGGCTATGTCACGCTGCTGATGGCGATCTGGCTGCGGCTCGTGGAGCGCGGCGGCGGCAGCGGACTTGCGGCCTCCGTCGCCGTGCCGCTATTCGCGGCCGCGGCGCTGCCGTCGATCCTCGGTCCGTTGCTGCTGCTGTCCGGCGCGCCGCCCGCCGAGCTTCACGCCTTCCACACGCACCTGATGCGCGTCGCCAACTGGCCCGCGCCGCTATTGCTTGGGCTCCTACTGTGCCGGCACGGCGCGTGGCGCACGGCCGGCGTCGTCGCGTCGCTCGCGCTGCTCGTGATCGGACTCGCCGCCGGCGTCGCGATCGACGCCCAGACGACGATGGTTCCCGCGCATTACCACGGCACGATCGGCGCCTTCACGCTCGCGCTGATGGCCGTCGCGCTCGCTCGCGTCCCACCGGCCGGCAAACGCACGGACTTCTCGCGCCCGAACCCGGCACCGCTCGCTTTTTACGCCGCAGCGAACGCGACGCTGATCGCCGGGCTCGCGTGGAGCGGCGCCCTCGGCGCGCCGCGAAAGACCGCGTTCCTCGCCGCCGGCCCGGATCTTGCGCCGACCCTCGCCGCCGCGCTGACCGGCGTCGGCGGCGTCGCCACGGTCGGCGCCATCGGTTTTTTCGTCACCGTCGTCGTTTCCCGGATTCTCCGCCCATGCCCGCCCCATCCGCTGCAAGCCCCGTGTCCGACAAACACCCCGTCCGCCGCGACGTACGCCGCCGAGCGCTGACGCTCACCGCCGCCGCGACGCTCGCGCTCGGCGTCGTGATCGCGTGGGGTCCGCAAGCCTTGTCCCGGCTGGACCTGCCCGACGCGCGGTTCAACGAGATATTCGACATCTCGCGCCCGGCCGGAGGACTCGATGACCGCGCGCTTCGCGCCCGCTTCGACCAGGGGGTGATGATGCTGCACATGCGCCAGCACGAATACGCGGTGATCGCGTTCCACGAAGTCCTTGCGGCCGCCCCCGAATTTCCCGAAGCGCACGTGAACATGGGGTTCGCCCTGCTCGGCCTCGGTCAGTGGGCACAGGCGCGGGGCTTCTTCGAGTCGGCGATCGCTCTGCGCCGCGATCAGCTCAACGCGTATTACGGCCTCGCCGTCGCGCTGAACGAACTCGGCAATCTGCCCGGGGCGATCGGTGCGATGCAGTCGTACGTGCACCGCGCACCGGCCGACGATCCATTCCGCGCGCGCGCCGACGCCGCGCTGTGGGAATGGCGCGAGGGCGCCGCTCCCGCGCAGTACGGCGGGGCGGCACGATGAGGCCGTTGACCCGCCCCCGGCGGTGCGCTTCCCACACCTGAGAACGCTTTCCTGCGACTGACACTTCCGCCAGGCCGCGTGACAAGGCGGAGGCCGCACGTCGCGCGGTGAGGGCAGCGATCCGGCGCCCGCCGGCCGCCCCGCGATCGACCCAACGTCGAACCGGAGATCGGTGCGCTTCTTGCTTTGGCCCGGTATCCGGCACACCGCGTCGCGTTGCGATGAACTGAGTAAACCCATCGTGCAGCGGACCGGGGCGCCGAATCATTCATGCCAAAATCATATTCCTGATATGCCGGCCTTGGCTTGATTGCTGGAGACGTCTTGTCGTCGGCCGAGGCCCCGTTCCTTCGGCCGGCTGGAACGGTCACGTTTTAATGAGGGTTGAACTATGAAGCTTTTCCCGTGGGCAGCAAGGATCCGTCGTGGGCTTGCCGCCCTGCTATTCGCGGTGGCGACCATCGCGCTGATGGCTCCTACCGACACGTACGCCGAGTATGGCGACGTGGTGATCAACAATTATTCCGACGCCGCGGGCATGCGCCCGGTGATCTTTCCGCACTGGTTCCACCGCGTCCGCTTCCGCTGCAAGGTCTGCCACGCCGACCTCGGCTTCCAGTTCAAGGCCGGCGGCAACGAGATCAGCATGCTGAAGATCATCGACGGCCAGTTTTGCGGGGCGTGTCACAACGGCGAAGTCGCGTGGTCGGTCGAGAACTGCGACCTGTGCCATTCCGCGAAGCCCGGGACGCCGACGCAGGTGCATGAGAGCACCATCCAGAAACTCGCTATTCCCGCGGGACAGAAGGCCGTTGCCACCGCCGGGCAAGGAGGTAGCAAGTGATGATTCGCCGTATCCCGACCCTGCTCC
>NZ_JAKFEF010000037.1:0-4108 GCF_036675785.1 Aromatoleum sp. | reverse complement strand
ACGGCCGCGCGGAGGTCGACGCCGCCCTGAAGCGCGCCGGCTGGAATCGCGCGGTCGCTCCCGGCAGCGGCCGGCCGATCTGGGTCGACGCGGGTGGCGCACAAGCCACCGCGAAGCAAGTCCGCAAGGCCCTCAAGGCGCAGTTCGCCGTCGAGCGCGCGGCGCCGCTGACCACGGTCAAGGGCGAGGCGCAACCGCGCCAGGCGCGCAGCGAAGCGGTCGATCCCGTCGATCCCTACGCCGTGCGCTGGCCCGACGTCATCGCCGGCATCGAGGCGCTGGGCCTGACGCCGGAGGGCCAGCGCAAGGTCCTCCTCTCGCTGCCCGGGCCGCGCGTCGCCGCCTGACCCACGCCGGTTGGGACCAACCCCGTTGCCCCGACGGTGGCGCGACGTGCCGGCTCGCGGCGCCTTCCTACCGCGGCGTTCGGCGCTCAGCCGCCGCCTTCGCGCGCGTCCTCCTCCCACTCGTCGGCCTGCGCCTCCTCATCCTTCTCGCCAAATTCGACGTCCGGTTGCGCCGCCACGTCCGGTTCCGCGTCGGGCACGACCTCGTCGGGCTGCTCTTCTTCCTTCACGGCGTCTCCATTCGGTGGGGTTAGCCAGCGTATCCGGCCCCTCGCGCGCTTCGCGCGCAGCGTCGTCTGTGGGACAGTGACGACCAGCGTGGAGCTGCGGCCGTTTCACATCGCGTTTCCAGTTGCGTCGCTGGACGACACGCGCGCGTTCTACTTCAGCGACCCGTGCGGCAACGTCGTCGAGTTCAAGGCGTTTCGCAACCCCGAGACGCGCTTTCTGCCGTTCGACGAGAACTCGTAGGCATACCGAGCGAGCTACAGCATTGGTCACATGGGCGTACCTCGCGCGTGCCGAGTCCGAGTCGGCCACACGAGCATCGTCGGTCCTGCGTCGGCGCAGTTCAGTCCGTCCCGGCCGGTGATCGTCGGCTCGAGGTCGGCGGCATCCATGGGGCGTTCGAACAGGAAGCCCTGGCCATATTCGCAGCCGATCGCGCGCAGAATCGCCAACTGCGCGGGATGCTCGATGCCTTCGGCAACGACGTGCATGCCGAGGTTGTGGGCGAGGGCGACAATGCCGCAGACGATCGCCTTGTGCCCGTCGTCCTCGTGCATCGTGCCCACGAAGGACCGGTCGATCTTCAGCGTGTCGCCGGCGAAGGACTGCAGCACGGTCAGCGATGCGTAGCCGGTGCCGAAGTCGTCGATCTCGACTTTGACGCCGAGTCGTGCAAGCTCTGCAAGCGCGAGGCGTGCGAGCTCGGGTCTGCTGATCACCGTGCTCTCGGTGATTTCCAGTCGCAGGCACGAGGACGGAAGGCCGCTGGCACGAAGCGCGGTCTCGACGTCTGCGACGAGCCGATCCGGATCGCCGAGCTGTCGCGCGGAGACGTTGACGCTCATCGTCACGTCGGCCTGGATGATTTCGCGTCGGCGCCAGTCGGCAAGGCGATCGCAGGCCGCTTCGAGGACGAGCTGGCCGAGGTCGGCGATCAGCCCAGTGTCCTCGGCGATCGCGATGAAGCGGTCCGGTGCGACCTGTGTTTCGCCGGCCGGCCAGCGGGCGAGCGCCTCGAAGCCGACAATCTCGCCGCTCGTGAGCTGGACCACCGGCTGGTAGAAGACACGCAGTCGACGCTCCTCGACGAGCGCTCGAAGTTGGGTCTCGAGCTCGATCTGCCCGAGGACATCGCTGTGCATCGCGTCGGTGAACACCGAGTAGCGGCCGGCGCCCTGGCGCTTGGCGTCGTACATGGCGATGTCCGCGTTGCGCATGAGCTCGATCGCGGTTGCACCGGCTGCGCTGATCGCGATGCCGATGCTCGCGCTGACCAGCAGCTCGCGGTCGCCAAGTCGAAAGGGCTTTTTGAGTGCTTCCTGGATGCGGGCGGCGATGTCCGGGGCCTGATGCTCCGCGTCGAGGTGCTCGAGCAGGATCGTGAACTCGTCACCGCCAAGGCGCGCGATCAACCCATCCGGGCCGCCGCGCGCGATCGTGTCGCTCGGCCGCAGAACCTCCCTCAGCCGCTGTCCGAGTGCGACGAGCAACTCGTCGCCCACGGCGTGGCTGAAGCTGTCGTTGATGAGCTTGAAGCGGTCGAGATCGAGGAACATGACCGCGCAGCGGTGTTCGGGCTCGCCCACTGTGCGTTGCAGTGAATGTGAGAGGCGATCGAGAAACAGCGCCCGATTGGGGAGCCCTGTCAAAGCGTCGTGCAAGGCGCTCTGGCGCAGCAATTCCTCCGCGGCCTTGCGCGCGGTGATATCTGACGTCGAGCCGGCGATCCGCGTCGGTTTGCCTCGGTGGTCACGGATCGCGACGCCACGGGTCAAGAACCACCGATACGCGCCGTCGCTGTGCCTCATGCGATGCTCGCTTTCGAACGAGGCGACATCGCCGCGCAGGTGCGCGTCCAACGCAGCCTTGAGAGGCGCGACATCATCGGGATGCACGCGCTCCGTCCACTCGTCGGGATCATCACCGACCTCGTCTGCCTGATGTCCGAGCATCGCCTTCCAGCGCGGCGAGAAGTAGGCGATGCCGGTGACGAGGTCGCGGTCCCAGATGCCGTCGTTGGCGCCCGCGACGGCTAGCGCATAGCGCTCTTGGCTCGCATGAAGCTGCGCGGCCCCGCGTACGAGGCGGCTGACGAGAAAGAGCGCTGCCGACGCGACAAGGCCAAAGGCCGCGAACAGCATCCACGGGATCCACCTGCCTTCGCCCGTCACCGGCGCGAAGAGCGCGCTCTGGCGGGCGCTCACCACGACAGTCCACGGCGAGTTCTTCACCGGGCTCGCCGCGAACCAACGCCCGTCACCGAAGCTGCCCTGGCGGCCGCGAGCGACTGCCTCGGCGAGTCCGCGCTCGGTGACCGTCTGCCCCGGGCGCGTATCGTCGGCGGTCTGAGCGCCGAGGACGACAGCGTTGGCATCAAGCACATGGGCGTGTCCGTCGGCCGTCTTTGGGAGCTGCGCCAGGTATCCGCTGAGCAACCCGTAGAGCAATTGCGGCCGGAACCCGCTGATGAGCACGCGACGCCCCCACGGCGTCGAGAACGACTGCGCAAAATGGATCGCGTCGAATCCGTCACGGCCCGGCATCACATTGGACAGCGCAAAGCTCTTCCCGCGTACCACCGCGCGCACGAACGCGGGCTTCGCCTCAAGCGCGCGCACGGTCGCGGCAGGCGTACCTGGAGATCTGGCGATGACCGCGCCGTCGGCTCTGAGGAGGACAAGACTCGCAAGCCGATTCCTGGCGGCCTGCCTGCCCAACACGGTCGCGGAGACGCGGCGGGCGCCGAACAGTCGAGCATTTGTTGCCCGCGATGGGCTCGTCGCCGACGCAAACAACGACTCGGTGAGCGCGGCGCTGAGCGCCGCCCGCTCCGCAAACCGGCTCTCGATGGTCTGTCGAGCCTCCATCTGCGATTTGTGCAGCGATGTCCCAAGACCAGCGAGCACCCCGAGCGTCAGCAGGGCTATGACCCACAGCGTCGCCGACAGGCGGACACGCACGGTCAAGCCGCGCGTCCCGCCGCCGATCGGGGGCTTGCCCGCTGGGCGACCGGCACCGCGCCGGCGGCGACGCTCATACGCACGCACCCAGACGTATCGACCGCTTGGCGAGCGACCTTGAAGGCTCGCCTGCGCAGCCGCACGGATCGCGCATGCGAGATCGAGCGGCCTGACCTCCGGCGGCTGCCCTCAAGGAGCCGCGGCTCTCGCGCGACCCACTCGCATCCTGATCGTCGACGATCCGACTCCTTCGCAGCATCCTGCGCAAGCTCGTGAGCATCGCGCGACGCACATGGCGCGCTGTTGCTTCGGTCGGCGCCGACACGCTCTCCTTGCGAGCGTCGTAAGCGAATGGTCTTCAGGCGCCCGTCAGACTTCCCGGATCCGAACGGCTGCCGGGACGCCGCGGCGTGCCCCGGTGCGTGTCCCAGCTAGGCGCTCAGCAGTCGCGTGAGTCGCGCTTCGATAAGCCCGGCCCCCGCGAGCCCGTCCTCGGGCAGGCGCTGGAACTCGTCGGGCGAAATCTCAACCTCTCGCTGTCGACTGTTCGGGGTCGTCGTCGGCGTACGCGAC